>NZ_JAUBRI010000019.1:0-56966 GCF_036701795.1 Microcoleus sp. N9_A1 | reverse complement strand
ACTGAGCTGTGTATACTCAATGGCTTTGGTATAGTCGCCCAAATTGAGGTAAGCACCTCCCAAATTGCCCAGTGCTGCACCTTCCCCAAGACGGTCTTGAATTTCGCGGGCGATGGCTAAACTGAGCTGTGTATACTCAATGGCTTTGGTATAGTCGCCCAAATTGAGGTAAGCACCTCCCAAATTGCCCAGTGCTGTACCTTCCCCTTCGCGGTTTTTAATTTCGCGGGCGATGGCTAAACTGAGCTGTGTATACTCAATGGCTTTGGCCGAGTCGCCCAAAGAGCGGTAAGCGATTCCCAAATTGCCCAGTGCCCAACCTTCTGTCTGGCGGTCTCCAATTTCGCGGGCGATGGCTAAACTGAGCTGTGCATACTCAATGGCTTTGGCATAGTTGCCCAGAGAGCGGTAAGCGATTCCCAAATTGCCTAGTGCTCTACCCTCCCCTTCGCGGTTTTTAATTTCGCGGGCGATGGTTAAATATTGCTGTGTATACTCAATGGCTTTGGTATAGTTGCCCAGATAGAGGTAAGCACCTCCCAAATTGCCCAGTGCTCTACCCTCCCCTTCGCGGTCTTTAATTTCGCGGGCGATCGCTAAACTTTGTTGTGAATACTCAATCGCTTTGGCCGAGTTGCCCAGATCGAGGTAAGCGACTCCCAAATTGCCCAGTGCCCTACCTTCCCCGTCGCGGTCTTTGATGGAGCGGAAAATTTGCAGTGCTTGTTGCCAGGAGTCCAGCGCAGTTGGGAATTGGCTAGTCTGATATTGTTGAATTCCCTGCTGCAACAGTCGATCGGCCTCAATTTTACGATCATCGGTAGTTTGAGCGATCGCTGGCAAGAGAGAGCCAGGAGTAGTTAATAGCGGGATAGTGGCAAGCAGGAACAGGGAAATGGAAGCTAGGAAAACATTAGTGAGCCTAGAGTGGGTCGATTTGAGTCGCTTAAATGGGGAATAGAGCATAGGATTCTAGAGTTGGAATTTAGAGAATTAGCCCGATCGCTCTTTCTGCCGTCGTGCGATCGCCTCAATCTGCCACAGGCGATCGACCTTCATCAAAAAATTGGGTAGAAACCCCGTCCTTTTAGGACGGCTTTTTGTTACAATATAATTGGTCAATGACCCACCCGCGACGATGGAGACATAAACCCTAACACCAAAGCTTGCAATGACTGCAACGGGGAAGAAAAATCGGTAGACCGGGAAAAGAGGACAGGGCAATGGGCAGTCCACCCCTAGAATCAAACAACAAAGATTTTTGTTGGTATTCGACACATAAAACCGCAGGGCTTGCGGGGTTAGTCTGTGGAGCGAGCATAAGACCAAATCTCCTTGAGGGTGGAGGCCGCTGCTAAGAAGCAGAAAGGTTCAAGAAGTGATTCTTGGAATCACCGTGCCTTTAGGTCGGTGAGGATGTCAAAGAAGCTTACTCTGCCTCTCCAATCTCGCTGCAGGGATGGGAACTCTAATCTGAATTAGACGACTATTTTAGCGATCGCCCGATCGGCTTGAATCAAACCAGATCCACTAGCATAGTCAAATCCAACATCAAAACCGGGCGTGTTTGGATCGTCCATCTCCAGAGCCGTCTGCTCTAGTGCTCGATTAATTTCCGCAGGAGTTAAGCGGGGATTTGCTTGCAGCATCAAAGCCGCAACTGCCGCTACATGAGGAGCCGCTGCCGATGTGCCCGGAAAGTTGGGGAAACCGTCAGCATCTTGAGGAATGTCTGTGCCAAAGAACGTCGTATTGGTGTTGTCAGGCCCGACGAACTTCGGCTGCGGGCGAAACTCAGGTTTGGGTAAACGATTACCCCTCTCGTCAAACAGAATCGGAGTGCCGCCAGCCGAAGAAAAGTCTTCTAATCTTGCAGGATTTACACCGTAAGCAGGGGTGCCAAAGTAAGGGGCGGCTCCGACTGCTGCAACTCCCCTGGCATTTGCGTTGCCATATATAGTTGAACTATTGGTGTTGTAATTGTTGATTTTGAAGGTAGAGGAACCACTCGCCACGTACTTCATCAAACCGGGAGCAGAACCCGATCGCTTGCCAATCATGAGATTGAACTGATCCGAGCCAAACGAACCATCATTGCGGAATGTGAAATACTCGATCGGATCTCCTCCCACATTTGACAGTTGGCTGCCAGCCAAGATTTTTTGTTTTGTATTGTCAACCAGGTAAATATCGAGGTCGTTGGTTGAACGATCGAGCGGCGAGTCCCATTGGAATGAGATCGCGAGGGAATCGTTTTTCGCCAGTGTGATGCTTTGATAGAAATCGACCCCAGTTCCTGGATCGAAGTCATGAAGTTCTCCATAATCCGCGAAGAACCCAGCCGACTTGAAATCACTTTGATAGCTATCGCGAGCAAAGTTACCCGCAGCAGTAAAGTAGGAAACACCCTTTTTGACGACCTCATCGATCGCTTGGGCAATGATGCCATCTTGGAACATCGGTTGAGATGAAAAGCGCAGGTCGTCTACAATGATTTGCGCTCCTTGAGCTGCCAATGCGCGAATACCATCAGCCATAGCCTTTTCACTTGCTTTTAACAATTCTAGCGGGCTGTTGAACTGACCGCTGGCATAGCCTGTATGAAACAACAAATCGGCTCCTGGAGCAACATCGTGAATAAGTTGCAGCATGGCTCTGCCTTCATCGTTCGGCGGAAAAAAGTTATTGCCCAAATCTTCTGCCAACACCTTGCCTTTTACGGGCAAGTCACCGCTTGCAATGTCTTGGGCCGCCCCACCCAGCCTGTTGAAACTATTAGATAAAACCCCGATTTTGATGCCCGTGCCGTCTACCCGAAAACGATCGCGCGCGATATCCGATCGCATTGCCCGATCGCCCTGGCTGGTTACTAATCCTCGATTCCCCAAGGTGAGAAAGGCTGCATTGCCGATCGTGCTTGCAAGGGTGTTGTTCAGAATTGCCAGTAGCTCACCGGTCTCGGTGCTGATTAATGTATCGTTGCGATTGTCTCCTGTGCCCTGAGAGATGGTCAACTCATCAAAAGTTAACCCTCCAGCTAAACCGATCCGATCGCGCTCACTCAGGTTGAAATCAACAATCGTATCAGTTCCTTCCTGTGGTTTCAGCGCAAAGATATCGCGATCGCTCCCACCGATTAAAACATCTCGCCCCGCACCGCCCCAGAGTGTATCGTTGTCAGCATTACCCCAAAGTGTATCGTTGTCACCGTTGCCCAAGAGTATATCGTTGCCAGCATTGCCCAAGAGTATATCCTTGCCAGCGTTGCCCCAGAGTGTATCGTTGCCAGTAGTTCCCCGCACGATGTCATCACAGCCCTGTCCAGCCATGCGATCGTCGCCGCCTTGTCCATCGATCGCATTGTTTAAGTGGTTGAATCCTTGAATCTGATTGTTCAGATTGTTCGGGAATGCGATCGGGCTGGCGCTGTTGCTGTTGAGAAGAAGATTGTTTTGCTCAAGGGAAGTAGACAAGGTTGTATTTGCAAAATCATTGTTCATGGAAGATGCTCCAAATTACAAAATTTATTCATTAGGACGATCGCACGGGTGGTCAGAAACCGGGTTTTTTAGCGAATCTGCGGGTGGCAACCAAATATTTTCGTAAAAACCGGTTTCGAGGAGTCGGAGTGCGTCCAGGACTGTTCCTGCGAAACTAGACAGCACCTGGGCGAGGAAACGGTGCGTGAAATACATCTGAATTGACAAAGCAATCAACCCTTCAATCCTGTGTGTGCTTTTTTCTATAGATTGAAAAGCCAGTAATATCATTTCCGGTTGCATCGGAATGATGTTGACGGTTAACTGTTGACGGTTAACAGTTAACAGTTAACCGTTAACAGTCAACTCCTCCTCCATAACAAGTTGTTTGTTGATTTTTTTTAGTGACGATGCCCGAAGTTCTAACTGCTCTAGCTCGAAAGCCCACTTCGGTTCGATAGCGATCGGGAATCGTCACATACATCGATCCGGCTAATGACCAGAAAAAACCAGGCAGGAGTATAAAAAAGAAGAGCTTTCCAAACCAATCATTGGTGTTATTTTTGTGGTTTTTGAGCGTCGATCGATTCATTAGATTTCAACTCCTTTTCTGAGTTCAAAAGATTGATTTATCGACGCCTTCTTGGCTTATCCTTCTGCCGGTCATATTCCCTCTGCTGGTTATATTCCCTCATCTGGTCATATTCCCTCTGCTGGTTATATTCCAATTCACATTCCCTAGCACTTTTGCCAGCAATACTCTGATAGCGTTGTCTACTTTGAGTTTGGTGGTCAATTCTAGCGGTGAAAGTACCAGATTCAATGATGGTATTACCGCGTTTGATATCATAGGAAAAGTGGTTTTCTCCGGGTTGCACCGCTAAAAATATACCGCGGTGAATTGTGCCAAGAGACACTTTAAATCCTTCCGAAGTTGGAGGTTTATCGTATTTACGATCGGTATAGGGAGAAGGGTTTTGGTCAATCCCAGGAGTGACATTTCGGATCGCAACGCGCAAACCTGGAGCAGGCGGCGTATTGCTGGAAATGAATGTTGCGCGCTCGGAGGCTTCCTCCGTGTGAGTATTGGTGTAAGTCTGAAAATTAGAGAAGTAAAACTGACCGTGACAACTGCCGGAGTCTCCTTCGTAAGTTGTAGAGACCGATACAGTAGTGACTGCACCCACATTGAATTCCTGAGATTGTTTAAATCTGAATCCGATTTGAGGGGCAGGCGATCCGGCGGATTGTGCATGGGTAAGATTGGACATGAGTGCAACACTCAACAGTGAAAATCCAATGACTTGAGAGACCCATTTTGCTTTGGTAGGTAGAATTGATTTTTGTGTTTTCATCGGCTTTACCTTGCAAATATCTGCAATGAACAGCGACTTTGAACAAACAGACGACTGATTTGAGAAATTATTTTTTAATTCGAGTCGTTCTTTACTTGAATCTTAAGCAACCCAGATGGGAATTTCACTCGTTCTACCCACAGACCTGATGAAGAGAGGGGTGCAATGTTGATTGCGGGAAAGTGCAACTGTACTGCAACGCACAAACTAACCCTAATCCAATAGAGAGCGCCCTTCATAAAAACTCACTCTGCCTCCCCAATCAACGTAAATGCCGCCCAATTTCGCGGTTGTGGATGGGTTTTCATTGTGGTTAGCATTGCCTGTCGGAGTGCCTGCGCTTTGTCAGGTTGTTTCTGCAAAAAGTATTGATAAAACGTCTGCATCAATTCCGCCGTCGGAGCATCGGGCACTGCCCAGAGGGAGACAATGACACTGGGTACGCCTGCTGCAATCAGCGATCGCGACAAGCCCACGATGCCATCGCTTGTTATATCACCTTGAGCAGTATCACAGGCACTCAACACCACTAGCTCCGCCTTGAGCTTCATATTTAAGATTTCAGTTGGGGTAAGTAAGCCATCGTCAACTTGGTCGGGAGAGTCAGGAGCCAGCACGATCGCGCCCGGTGCATTGCCGCCGTTAGGGGTCAATAAGCCATGCGTTGCGAGATGAATGAACCGTGCTTGCGGCATCTGCTTGATCACTGCTGATTTATTGGCAGCAGCCCCAATCATGGGCGTGGTCTTGAGCAACTGAGCGACTGCGCGAGCTTCTTGTTCGGCTGCGGGCAAAGGGGCAAGGCGACCCTCTGACAGTTTGGGCAGTGTAGGATTGCCAACCACCAAAGCCGTGCGATTTAGAGTGGGGTTAAGTTGTTGTTGGTTCTGGTTAGTAAAACTCAAGACTTGAATTGAGGGTGCCGTCAGCAGGGTGTGCTGTTCAATTAGATAAGTGCCTTTTGCATCCAGCAAGGCGGGAAAAGGCACCAATAATAGTTCGTTTTGTGGAATGAAGATGACGCGATCAGTGGGATTTTTAGGTAGTAAGTCAGCGATCGGCTCAATTAACAATTGATGTAAGGTTCTAAGTTGATAAGCTCCAAACTGATTGAGGCGATCATTTGTTGGCTGAGAAGTTGGAGTGGATGTTGTTTCAGAGCGACGAACGCCTCGCCGTAGAACATTATGAGTGGTGGACACCAGCTCTTGTAGTTTTGTGGTTGAGGAGTTGTACCGAGTTTTGCGGAACTCAATCTGCCCAGTGGGAAGAATCAGCCAAATATATAACTCTCCCCCAACTACCGAATATTCGACTAATGTGGCGTTTTGCTGACGAGCGACCTGTTGGATTTGAGGGAGCGAGAGCGGTTGACTCAGGCGCTGAAGGGTTTGAGGTGGAGTTGAATCACCTGCTAATCGCGTTGCCAATAGTTCGACAAAGGCGCGGGTACGACCTCGCTCTGCTACTTCGAGCGCTGTTGTCGTTTTGTTTTGAGCGATCAGCGTGAATTGCAACCAAAGATAAGGATTGACAAGCCGATTTGCTAGGAAAACTTTGTCCCGATCTTTGAGCCCTCCCCGCAGAGATTCTACAATCTCGATCGCGTTGTATAGCGTTTTTTCTGCCGCACTAATTTTGCCGGCTCCGGCAAGTGCTTGCCCCAGTCCTGTAAGAATTAGACTCTCATTCAAGCGATCGCCAGTTTGTTGGGCAATCTTCAATGCTTGCTGGTGAGACTCCTGCGCCTGACTGTATTGCCCAAATTTATTGTAAACCTGACCTATGTTACCGAGTGCGGCCTGTTCGCTTTCGCGATTACCAATCTGTTGAGCGATTCCCAAAGCAGATTGAAAATATTTCATGGCATTGGCGTATTGCCCTAAGTCATAGTAGATCCTGCCAAGATTGCTAAGCCCTCTACTTTCACTCGCACGGTCACCATGCTGCTGAACAATCTTCAAAGCTTGTTCAAACACGCCCAATGCTTTAGTTCGCTGTCCTAAAGCCATGTAAGCATTACCCATATTATTAAGGGTCATACTCTCACCCTCACGATTGCCGATTTGCTGTGCAATCTTTAGCGATCGTTCATAAAACTCCAGTGCCTTGGTGGGTTGTCCTAATTGCTGGTAAACATCGCCAATATTACTGAGAATTGCGCCTTCCCCAGTGCGATAACTGCTTTGTTGAACCATCTGTAAGGCTTGTTGATGTGTATTTATCGCTTGAGCATATTGCGATTGTTTTGTATAAATCAGACCTATCAGGGTCAGGGTCATTCCTGCTTCCCTCCGGGCACCAATGCGCTGAAACGCTGCTAATGCTTGTTGATAGAACCCTAATGCTTTGGGATACTGACCTAAATTGTCATAGACACTTCCAAGATTCAGCAGAATTACCCCTCCCGCATCAGGATAAACTTGCCGAGCAGCCTTCAATGAGGCTTCCAAAAACTCTGCCGCCTTCGCATATTGCCCCCAGCGAGTGTAAATTCTTCCAATGTTGTTAAGGTTCATTGATTCAAGCATTCCATCTCCGAATTCTTGGGCAATCGCTAACGCGGCTTGAGCAGTTTCTAGCGATTTATCCAACTGCCCCAAGTCAGCATAAGCCCGACCCGCATAACTCAGAGCCATCCCTTCTGCCTTGCGATTGCCAACTCGTCGGAAGACCTCTGCGGCTTGTAGATGGAACGCTAATGCTTTGGCGAATTGCTCTAAACTGTCGTATGCGAACCCAAGAATACCAAGCACTACCCCTTCTTCTGCGCGATCGCCGATCGATTGATACAATTTCAAGGCGGCTTCAAACGCAGAGATCGCCTCCTCGACGCGACCTGCATCAAATGATTGCCGACCTTGTTTCGAGAGGCGATCGGCTTCTGCTTTACGAGCATCGATCGCCTGAGCACTAGCCGGGAGTGAGAAATGGGGAGGAATGTAAAAGCCAACAGACAAAAGGCAAAGCGCAAGGGGAAAGAGGAAGCCCGATCGCACCTTACAATTACTGGATTTAAATTTTAGCGAGTCAGGCTGCATGGGATTTTAGGGTTTGGGTTGCGGGGGTTGGCGCTGTTCTTGGCGCTGTTGTTCGATCGCTCTTATTTGCCTCAATCGATCGCTCCATTCCTTCAGCGGTTCAGCTTCCGAACTAGCCAGAGAATCTAGCAATTCCAGCACAGCCACTTGGTTTTGAGAAGTTTCAGGGGCTTTGCGCGCTTCCGCGATCGCGTCATACCACAGCCCAGCATCCGCATACAGATCGATCCGCTGTTGGGGAGTTGACGCGGCTGCAAGTTGAGCCTGCAACGACGCAGCAGGCTGCACCACTTGGATTTCTGCCGTCGCCACCACATTCATCGAAGGAACCCTCGGATTACAGACCAACACCACTTGCCACTGATAGGATTGCCCGATCGACAGTGGGGGCAGATTTGGGGGCAAAGCAACCGACATTATTCCTGGCTGACTCTCCATCTCGGTTTTGTAGAGCGGTTGTCCCGTGCGAGTAAACAGCATCAATTGCAGCGGACGAGGAGTGCGATCGGGTACAAACCAGGTAAAGGTCGGATGCCCAGAAATCGTCTCTCCCACATGGCTAAACGGCACCAAGACAGTCAATCCCGCCGATGAATTAGCTTCGCAACTGCCGCCGCGAGTGGTATTCGTGCTCGTTTGTTTCGGCGCAGAAGGCTTTTTAGGAGGAGTGTATTTTGCCAGCGCTACAGGAGCGATCCAGAACAAAACACTCAGCATTAAACTCGCAATGCCGGCAGAGTAAATGGTTCGACGCTTCAATCCGTGAGTCATCATCGCAATTCCCTCTGTAACTATTTCTACAGTAATCAACAATACACAAACAGAATAGAGGACTGCCCACAAGCTTCGTTTGCGGGAAAGCGCAAAGATATAGCAAGTGTGATATCAATTCCAGTTCGATCGGAATGATTTAACCGCAGAGAACGCAGAGAACACAGAGGAAGAGAAGAGAAAGATGAATAATTCGGATGCTAACTCTGAGGAACCAATTACCAGAACCACCGCCGCTTGGCTGACCAGGTTAATTCGCACACTATTCCCCTCGGTTGATTTGGGTAGCGCCCAAAGGTTCCGCCTAATTGTTTGGCTAAGTTCTTTGCCAACTGCGTGCCTAATCCTGAAGGTTGAAGTTTAGGGTTTAAATCTTCGCTTATCTCTCTGTCTCGATCGATTTGGGCTAAGCTAAGCGTTTCTGACTGAGACGGGTTTCCCTTGCCATTATCCGCCACCCGAATCACCTGCCGATCGCCTTCTTGAGTGCAAATTACAGTCAAGCGAGTGGCTTCGATCGCGTGTTTCCCCACATTGCAGAGCGCTTCTTCGAGAAAACGGCAGAGTCCTCGCTTGTGTTCTAACCGCAGATGTGAGGTGTTCAAGGCATCGAACTGCACAATTTTGAATTTGAGCGTTTTGAGGTAAGGCAGTTCTTGTTCTAGCGTGTTGCAATAGACCTTGTAGAGCAATTCATGCAGTGGAGCCTGCAGGGCCAATTCGATCGCGCTTCCCATGCGAAGATGCGGTTCATCTGCGATCGCATCTCGCTGCACCGATCCGTAAACTGCCCGTAATTCTTGATTCAGGCGTTGCAAATCCGGTAGAAATAACGGCGGTGTGGCTTCTCCCTGAGCGGTTCTCAAAATTTGCACCAATGTTTGTAAAGGCCCGCTGTGAATCGCATTAAAGGTCTGCTCGATCGCAAATTGACGTTCTTCCAACCGCAGTCGCAGTTCCTGTTCGTGGCGATAAAATAATCCTGCCGTCAAGCCAGCCCCATTCAACACGAGTACAAGCAATACAGGCACGATCGGCACCCACCATCCCAACAGCATCAGCCAGTAACAAAGCGCGATCGGGCTAATGCTGCCGATTAAGAGTCCGAGCAAAATTTTCCAGGGCGATCGCAGAAATCTTCCCAAACTCATCCCCAAGAGTCCCCAGACCGAAATCCAGAGCATTTCCCAGCCCTCCCCCCAAACCTGAAGCAACGGCCGCCGATCGAGTACCGCGCTAATAATCTGGCTGGTTTCGTGGGCCTGCATTTCGACTCCGTAAATCCGTCCGGGATTGATGCCTGCGATCGCACCTGAACTTGCCAAATCCTTCGCACTAAAAGACATCATCCCAATCAGCACAATCTTGCCTTGAATCCAATCCGGGTTGACCTTTCCCGATTTGATTTGCGAGAGAGAAAGCACGCGAAACGGCATTGTCCCGCTGCGAACATTGAGTAAAATCTGGTTTCCGTCGGCATCCGCCCCCACATATCCGCCAGAGTTTGACTGCACTCTGGTCAATTCAATGCTGCCAAAGCGCTTCGCGTCTGGGTCGCGTATTCCATTACCCAACTCAATTCCTTGGGCTTCTAAATAGCGTTCTGCCAGCCGGATCGCCAACGAAAAACGGTATTCCTGCTGGGGGTTGTGAGCGCCCAATAAACTGCGGCGCTGGTAGCCATCCGCATCGAGAACGGCATCTGCAAAGCCAATTTGTTCGGGTGGTAGCGCGGGCGGAGGTAGGACGATAAAGCCACTGCGATCTGGCAAAGCAACCTCCACTCCGATCGTATTCTTGCTGCTGCGAAACACCGATGTTAGTTCAGCATTACCCGGCTCAACCGGAATATCGCGGACAATATCCAGCCCGATCGCGATCGGTTGATAGGCCTGCAACCGTTTAAGCAAATCGGCAATTTCGCGATCGGGAATCGGATAAGTTCTGGCGCGTTGAATATCTTCCTCAGTGATACCCACAATTACAATCCGGTCATCCATTGGCTCAGGAGGGCGCAAGCGCAGAAATCGATCGAACGTCACCAACTCCCAAAACTGAAGCGCACCGGTCAATCTAGCCACCATCACAGCGACAATCACCATCAACCCTGGAAGCGAGCCTCGCCACCAAGTCGAGATATCTGCTCTCACTGCTTGTCCTCGATCGCGCTTCATCTCGTTTCCGGTTGCATCAATCAGTATTGTTCAAACAATTAAGAGTCAACAGTCAACAGTCAACAGTCAATCAATCAGTCCTTCTTCCCTAGCCCGCACTTCCGTTTGAATCCGCAGATTTTTGTCATCTTCGGGATACACTTCTAGCACATCTCGAATCTTCGTCCAGTAATACTGTACGGTGCGTTCGGAAACATTCATCCGTTTGGCGATCGCAGTGTCCTGCAAGCTATCTTGAAAAGCGAATTGCAACACCTCCATCCAAGCGGGTTTGAGTTGCAGCCCATTACGGATTTCTCTGGGAGTATAAATACGCTCGTGTAGCGCCCAATCGACCATCGTCAGCAACTCTTTCATCGGCTGACTCTTATCAACAACCGTGAATCCGCCCATGTGATTGTCGATCGACGGTTTCAGCCAAACCAATGTGCGAACATGAGCACTCTGCACTACAATATTCAGACTCGGATACTGCTCCATCAGCGTTTTGAGGAGTTGAAGCCCTGAATTGGCCTGAGCAGTTTCGCCGATCGCCTCTGGCATCACCAAATCCACAACCGCCAGATCCGGGGTTGTCTGCGCTATTTGCTCAAGGGCTTCCTGAGCCGTTGAAGCTGTCACAATCTCTACTTCTGGATACTCCTGCCTCAGAATATTAAGCGTACCGCCTAAAACCATCGCATGATCGTCCACGACTAAAAATGTTCGTTTCTCCGGTTGAGGTAAAATCTGGGGCATAATTGATTCGTTGCCGCACAACATCGTCAGTTTAGGTAATCCATCCTCTTATTACAATAGAGCCATTACCTGTCTCTCGTCCTGCATCTGTCCGCCAAATGTAGTTGTGGATGTCAGCAACGAGAATTGCACTAAAGCGCAGTTCCGGTAAAATCCGCACTTCATCAGAATTATTCATCTCTCTCTTCTCTTCCTCTGCGTTCTCTGCGCTCTCTGTGGTTAAATCATTCCAATGCCACAACGATATTACGCACAAATAACTCGATCGGAGATTTAATTATATTTATGTTATAGTCCGGGTATCCGACTAAGAATAAAGATGATTCTATGCAAACAGAAGGTTCGTATAAAGCAAACACGTACAACCTAGAATTTGAGGGGGAAATCCAGCGGTTAAAAGCTCAAGTTCTGATAAGTTGGGAAAAGGAAGCGCGCAATTTAAAGTGGTTCGGTTTAGCAGACGGGATGAATGTTTTAGAAGCGGGTAGCGGGCCGGGATTTTTTACCGAAAAGCTGTTAGAATTGCTGCCAAACAGTTCGATAACAGCGGTAGAAATCGATCCGGTATTGCACGAAAAAGCAGTAGAATATTTAGAGGACAAAGGGGGCGATCGAGTAAATCGCATCGAAGCATCGGTTGCGGATACTGGTTTGGATGATAACACTTTCGATTTTGCGATCGCCCGTTTGCTGTTCGTTCACCTCCCAGATCCCGTCGCAGCAGCTAGAGAAATATTCCGCATCTTAAAACCCGGCGGAAAACTGCTGATTATTGATAACGATGCGGATCTATTTTGGCTGACAAATCCGCCTTGGTCAGTCGAGATTGTCAGGGAGAAATTCAAGCAGGTGATAGCATCGCGGGGCGGCAATTTATGCGTCGGGCGAAATCTGTGTCGCATTCTCAAAGAAGCTGGGTTTGTTAGCGTTGATTTAGAAGCCGTTGTCAGCCACAGCGATATCATCGGAATTGAGGCGTTTCAACCTTTGCTTGACTCCGGCCCCATTTTGCAGATGGTCAAACAGGGGTTGATTTCAGAGTCGGAAATAGCCAGCTATCTGGTTTCGCGGGATGAGTTTGTCGCTGCGGGCGATCGATTAATGATGAGTTTTTGGTTGATGGCTTGCGGGGAAAAAAATCAATAAATTTAAGACAAATTTTTCACAAAACATTGATGTTCCGCCACAGCAAAACCTCTAGCACTCTCCCTTCCGCTAGCATCGTCGGGCGTCAAATCTAGTCAACAGCCAAAAATCACGGATCGTGCAACCGGACTCGATCTAATTCATCTGCGTTAATCTGTGTTTATCTGCCCTCATCTGCGGTAAAAAAAAGAGAATTTCTCGGGCCGCAGATGACAATGGATTGACGCTGATTCACGCAGATGAAGGAAGAGAGAGAGGAATAATTTAGTAACTTTACACCTACAAGTCTAACCAATCGTTGGAGCCGATCGCGCAAAGGTTGTTTGTGAGAGCCAATCGTTGTCTGTCACATTTTAGCTTAACCAATCAAATCGTTAGCGAAGCCCTCGTAGACGATCGCACTTTTTACCAACTCCTCAGCATTCAACCCACTTGCCTAACCCCATTAAGAAACTCTGTCCTTCCCTCAATTATTGAAGGCATTAAAACGCAGCGTACCAACAATTCTAAATCCAACTCCGGCAAAAACTCACTTCTTGAAACTTGCTCGTAATCATCCTCGCGCAGCCGATAGACAGCAAGCCGATTATTTTCCCAAAACCAAACTTCAGGAATGCGAAGTCGCAGATATTTAGCTAGTTTATTTGTGCTACCGCTAGTAATCGTTACTTCCACGGCTAAATCGGGATGCTCTTTTCTTGAACCTATATAATAAGACTCGTCTGGTTCAAATGATACATCTCTTGCCCGGTCTCTGCGAGTTGCACTCCCTACAGGAAAGAATTCAATTCCGAGTTCAAAAAAGTATGCTTCCAGTAATATAGCGATCGCTTTTTTAAAGCTTTCATGTTCTTCCCCCACTGTCATAAACTCGATCCACCCATCAAGATAACTTATCCGCAAACCAGGAGAGTCTGCCATCAAAGATTCGATCGCCTCAAATTGCTCCCAACTATAATAACCGGGGAGAATCAATCGCTGTTCGCCAAGCGTAGCTATTTCTTTTAAAAGTTGTGCAGTCACAGGTATCACCATTTTATTTTAAATATTGCTAGCCCCTACCTAGCCAAAACCAGGCAGGGGCATTCACTCACATTCTAACTTAATGAACTAGCTCGATCGCCCTTTTAGTCAAAGCCTCAGCAGTCAACCCATTAAACGCCATCAACTGACCAGCACTAGCAGTAGTTTCCCCCCGCTTCCAAGCGAAAGTATCCCGCTTGCAATTGCTGCGTAGCATCACAGGTTCCAACATCCCAGAAGCACCACCTGTCACGCCAATTAAGGCATCTCCGCCAAACATTTCGGCAAATTTATCATCGCTCAAAAAGCCGCCGTCAGCTTCCGAACAAGTATCCCAAGCAACATCGCTAGCACGGTACAAACGCCGGGGATTCACAACAGAAACAATCCGCACTCCAATCCCTTCTGTTTCCAAAAATGCCGCCGCTTCAAACACTGGCATTAAAGTCATGTCGCCGACAACTGCAAACACAACTTTCTTGCTCCCCCCTTGATTGTGGGGAGCTTGCGGGGAATCGACTTCGTGCAGCACTATTGCACCGTCTTGCAAACCTTGGCGAGTCTGTTCAAAAGTAGTGCGAATGGGCAGCGGCGACTTGCTCGCAGTAATCACAACTCCCTTATTTCTGGCATTCAAAGCCCACTCGTAACAAGCTTGAATGCTGTTAGCATCGGGTGGAAACAAAGGAAACACATTTCCATTCCGCATCATCGCCGCAAAATAAGCCTCAATTTCCGGCCGCTGGTGCGTCCAACCGTTGCGGCCTTGTTCCAATGCACCCGCTGTAAATAAGGTGACAGTTGCCGGAGTTGGACGGCGCAATTCTGCCATTGCTTGGGTTACAGTTTGCCAAATTGGTAAACCGTTAATGGCAAAAGATTCGTAGGAACACCACAAACTCCGCGCTCCAAATAGCGATAAACCTACTGCTAAACCCGCGCAAGCATCTTCGCTCAAAGGTTCGTAAACTTGACCGTTTGGCGATTGATTGTACAGGTCATCTGTCGTCGGGTGAATAATCTTGAGAGCTTGGTTGATATTGGCAATTGCCGATGCTTCGTTACCATCAGCATTAGTGACAAGAAAAGTGCGATCGCACTCGCCGACTTTCGCTACCAAACGTCCCATTGCTGTTGTCGAAATCTTCGAGTCTCCGCCAACCGCAAATTCTTCTAAAGGCAATTCGCCTAAATCTGCCAGTGGCAATGTAAACTCAGTAACAACGGTTTTCGCCGCAGGCCCGCCACCAGCGCGCTCGCAATTTGTCCGCACCAACTGCCAAGCCTCAGCAGTCAAAGCGCGCTCTTTTAAAGCGCTGATAATGTGCGGAGCATCCAGCGTATCTTTTGGATAAAGATTGTGAGATTTTGCGCCCAATGCGTGGACGCCGGCACCTTTCAACTGTTTGATAATAAACACAGTCAATTTGCCGCCTAGAGCAGATTTGGCTGCTTTGTCAACTCCTTGTAAAACAGCTTTGGTAAATGCCATGCGCTGTTCGAGGGAAAAAGCAGTGCTGTCAACATAAGCTTCCGGTTGATTTTTATCGTCAAATTCCTTAGCATCAACTAAGATAATTTCTTCAAAACCGTTACCTTGCCAATAAGCAATCATTTCAGCATTAGTTTTAGTCGAAACCATGCTGTGATGTTCTTGAGAATATCCGTTCCAAACTAACACTGGTAAAAAGTTAGTAGCCTTGGGATAAGCAGTGTGGAAATGCCCCATGCTGCTCATCGGATAGGGTTCGCCCATGCCGCCGTCGCCCATTGTGAAAGCAAACAGTTTTTCGCGGTGCAAAAGCGCTCCCGCCATTGCAAAATGCTGCCCTTGTCCGAGGGGGCCAGCAGGTGCTAAAAGGCCGGGAATGAAACCGGAAAGATGTCCTAATAAACCGTCTTTTTCGCGGAATTTATCGCGCACTTGCTGTACGTTGACAATTCCCATGTCTTCTAAAGATCGATCAAGAAACATGGCACTATAAAAGCCGGGGGCGTGGTGCCCTACTTCGGTGACAATGTTCTTGTGTCCGAGCATCACCAAAGCGGCGTAGGCCTCTGCTTGGCTGGCAAAACCGCCCGGATGTCCCGATGCCTTGCTGGCGGTGACTTGCAGCGTCAGGTAGCGCAGGGCGTCTGCTCCCAGCATTGTTTGAAAGACGGCGACGGGATCTGCCGCATCGGCGATCGACTTGCTCCCCTCGGCGATCGCAGGTGCTTTCCCATAAGTCTCAAACCCAGGGACTGTTTCAGAAAAATATTGAATGCCTTCACAAAAAGCGGGCGTTGTTGACGTTGCCTGCGGGGTAGTTGCTGTCATGCTTGATACCTGAAAAATTTGAATTGGATTAATGTAAGAGTAATTTTATAGCTTCCGTGTTCCAAAAAATCATTAGTTCTATTATGTCAGTGATAAATAAGTAAAATATCTCAATTTTTAAGCTAATAAGTAGTTGTTTGAGAACCCCGACTTTTTTCATAAGTCGGGGTTCTCTGTTTACCCATTACTAATCCATCTCAAATCCCAAATCCCAAATCTAAAATTGTTCCAGCCGTTCCCGAACATCAATATAAAGCACAGTACCGCTTTCAGAAAGAGAAGGCACAGCCTTTTGATTCCCCAGCCAAACAAAAAAACTGCTCAGTGCAGGAGTCGGATCTTGATCGCGGCGCAGGGTGTAGATCAAACCTTCGCAAGGCCCATTAACGCGGCTACTCGTGCAAATCGCTTTCTGGTTATTTACAATACCCACAGTCACATAATTTAGCTGTTTATTGCGGTTATAATTCTCAAGGCGCTGAGTCACTTGTTGGCAGCGAGTTAGAGGATCGTAGCCAGAACTAGAAAAGAAATTAGAATTCCAGCGAATCCAAGGCTCCCTGAACCCTTGCGGATTTTGATACACAGTCACCGGCTCGCCCGTTGAGGTATCGCACACAAATCCTCCATAACCCAGACTCGGCTGGTTTTGATCCGAGGTGCTGCTGAGAGAAAGATTGCTGAGAATATCAAAGCCGTTACGCTTATTTTGTGATAGCAATGCCATAAAAGCATCAATCGGGATTGCCGCGTTCAACCCCGTTTTTATCTCCTCAATCTGACCGTTCCACTGACTCCTAATTGTGCCAATAGTATCCCCCTGGCCGTGAATTCCTACCACCCTGCCATCAGCATCAAATACAGGCCCGCCGCTCATCCCGCGCCTGGTTACAGCTTGGTAACGCAGACGATACCCCGATGATGCGCTGCCCAAGCGAGAAGAGATGATACCAGTAGTAAACTCAAGTTTTCGTTCAAATCCCGAAATTGGCAGCGGATAGCCAGAAACGTAAATAGCAGAACCAACAACAGCACGTTCTGACTCGCCCATTGGTGCTACTGGATACTGTTCTCGGCTCTGAAACTGTATCAAAGCCAAGTCTATATCCCGGTCATTTTTCGGGAGTCTCTGTATTCTAATCGCAGCATAATCCTTCTCCAAATGAGTGCGAATGCTGTATTTTTGAGCCAGGCTTGCCACCACATGATTAGCTGTCAGAATAGTGTAAATATTACCCTGTTTGGCAATAATTACTCCCGATCCACTAGCAAAAAAACCCAGCGTATTGTTGACTTCCACAGTTGTCAACGTTGCTAGCTGGGCAATTTCTTCGGCTGTTTTGGCACAGGCAGCATATTGTTGGCTGACAACCGCCGTCACTGTTAATGCACCTGTCAAGATGATTGTCAGCGCGTCAAACCGCAAACTCCACACATTCATCGATAACTCCCTAGATGAAACGAGGCGAACTGCAAATATATACTAATCGGAATTCCCCAACTGGATTTAACCATTTTCTCCAATAATTCCGCTGTTGGTTCATTTCCATCTTCAAAAGCATAGACGCCAAAATTTGGATCTCGATACTTGCCCCTACCGTTAATCCCCACCAAGAAACCTTTGGCATTAAAAATCGGGTCGCTACTCATACCGATTTTAACCTCATTTGTATAGCCCAAGCTATAACCTTGAGGCAAAGATTTGGGTAGCAACACCGAAACGAAGCCCGCGTCACCGCTAAAGCCCCAACCTCAGCACCCGCAGGAAAGCAGACTGCCAGCACGGGATCAGACACCGCTCCTGGCTCAATGCTGAATGGTGCTATTTTATACTCGATCGCGCTGCGAAACTGAACGATCGCCCGATCGATATCGTCC
This sequence comes from Microcoleus sp. N9_A1, assembly GCF_036701795.1. Taxonomy (NCBI): domain Bacteria; kingdom Bacillati; phylum Cyanobacteriota; class Cyanophyceae; order Oscillatoriales; family Microcoleaceae; genus Microcoleus; species Microcoleus sp. N9_A1. Next base: position 39,041 of record NZ_JAUBRI010000019.1, on the reverse strand, counting down.
AGCAGCCTCATAACTCCTAGCAGTGGGTGGAGGAGGCTGTCGTCGGTGACAAGCCCGATCGCCACAACCTGCCAGTTAGTCAGCACCCTATAGATTTGGCCCTGCTGCCGAACGGACGATCGTCCCGGAACCAGAAGATTTCCCCGTCGGGATGCGTACCGTTGTTTGATGCGCCAAGTTTTCCACCTCAATCCTTGGAATTGGTGATGGGATGGAAAATTTGCCAATCTTTAAGGCTGTCCGAAGGGTGGGGAAAAGGGGGCAGTTGCGCCCCATCGGCAATGTTTTCCCCTAGCTTTTCGCTGACATCAATGTAAGGAATTTTACTGGTTTCATCAAAAGACGACATCCCGACATATCCTTGGCGCCAAGCCAACAAATTATACAAAGAGCCGATCGGGTCTTGGCCGGGTCTGAGGGTATAAATCAAATTTTGACACCGCCCATTGACTTGATTCGCCGTGCAGATGACGTTCTGGCCGTTCATTTGGCCCGCAGTAATGTACTTAAGCATTCGTTGGCGGCGATAGGTTTCGAGGCGTTGAGTCACTAATTGACACCGAGTTGCTGGATCGTAGCCAGAACCGGAGAAATAATCGGAAGTCCACTCAATCCAAGGCTCTACGGCACCTTGAGCGTTTTGGTACACCGTCACCGGCGCACCGGTCGAGGTGTTACACCAAAATCCATTTTCCCCCGGTGCTCGCCGACCGTAACTCGGTCCAGAAGCAACCGTCAGGCCACTGAGGGCGATCGCTGTTGCCGCCAAAACTTTTGTCAATAATTGCTGTTTCATGATATTTTCACTCTTTATTTAGAGGATTCGGGACAAAAATCACCGAATGCTGAGATAACCCTCTTGACGCGCCTGTTCATTAAAGATCCGCTGACTTCGGAATAATGTGATTCGCGACTTGACCAGAAACCAGTTTTTTTTACGAAAACACTTCGTTGCAGCCCTTATGCCTGGTTAAAAAACCCGGTTTTTTTGCTCTTGATGCGTAAGTTTTGATATTGTTCGCGACTTACGTATTCCTTATAACCGCGCTTTCGACGCCGTTCACAAACCGCGCCGAAGGCGAGCTTAAAATACGCGTGCCAATCTGAATTCTGTCCTCATTACTACTAATCAAACTCAGGCTTTTACCAACCGGAAAGAGGCTTTTCACCTCAGACATTGGAAGAGATCGAGTTGCAACGGTACATCACACCACTGACAAGGTATTTGATATCACTTACGAGCTGGGTCGCGAGCTTGATCTGCTGAGACAGGTAAACTGCTGGGTTACACCACTGAGGGGTAAAACCCCTCTTACCTGATCTCACACTAAAATCCACGTATTAACAAGAACTCTTAACTTGTTTTGATCTCCGTACTGCGGGAAATACTTCTAAGTGAGTGTAATCAGGGTCTAAGTGCTTTCTACCACCAAAATTCACCCTCCATACACTGACGTTTAGTAGAGTATTAAAAACTATGAACCATATCTGCAAACAGTTAGGATATTTAGGCGTTTGGTTAATTTTGATGGGCGGTAGCAGTTGTTCTAGCTCAGATGCAGCTACCTCAACCGAAAACCAGAGGCAACTCTCAGCAAGCGCCCCTCAGTTCCAACACCTACAGCTAACGGGAAATCAAATTGAGGCTCGATCGAGTCAATTAACGCAGCCTTCTAACTCTGTTGCGTCAGTTTTAGGCAGTGCTCCCCTCTCAGAAAATACTGCCACCATTACGGTTTATAAAGTAGACAATCTCTGTCAAACTCTGAAGCCTGAAACAGTTACAGGCCCAGAGAACCAGTTAATGTCATCGGCGGTTAATGAAGTGTTAAAGCAGCAGATTTTCGATAGTCTTGGTTTGGCTGGTTATCGCCTCAAGATCGATCGCGACCTCGGAATAGCTACCGTGGATCTTCGTGCATCGGGAAGTTCACGGCAGAAATTGCAAAATCTGTCCAGTTGTCAAATGTTAGGTTTGTTCGGGGGCGTGCGCCAAACTTTAACCAGTTATGCTCCTTGGCAAATCAAAACTGTTCGTTTTACAGAGCTTGGAGAGGATATTTTGAGTACCGTTCGAGAATAAGCTATTAAAATTATTGGAGATGGGACTTACGCAATTCTCCCCTTAGAAACAAGGGTTGGGAGGGATTGAACAAACCTTCAAACCCTTTGATATTTGTTGATCCTGCTAAGTCCTGTGACCCAAACCCAGGTAATTCCTATGACACTACCTAACGGCCCCACATCTCCACCCTTTGTGCAGCTAATTCAATGGATCGGCGAGCCCCTGACATTCATGGATAAATGTGCCAAACAATACGGCGACATTTTCACAGCTCAAGTGAACAACGGGAAACCATTGGTGATGATCCACCACCCGCAAGCTGTCCAGGAGATGCTCAATAGCAATGCGTTTCACGCTCCAGGCCGCCTGAACAGTATTCTCAAACCGCTCGTGGGAGAACAATCCATGTTTCTCCTCTCAGGAGAAAGGCACAAACGCCAGCGGCAATTATTGATGCCACCCTTTCACGGGGAACGGATGCGGAATTACGGCCAACTAATTTGCGATATCGCTCAAGATGTTGCCAGCAAGTGGTCGGTCGATCGACCTTTTGTGGCCCGCAGCGCGATGCAGGAAGTCACCATGCGGGTAATCTTGCAAGCTGTCTTCGGCATGGATGACGGGCCGCGATTGGAAGAGATCAGGCCCCTACTTGCCTCAGTCCTCGATATGACCAACTCTCCCCTGCGATCGAGTATGCTATTTTTCGGCTGGATGCAGCAAGATTGGGGCTCTTGGAGTCCTTGGGGACGCATGAAACAGCGGCAGCGGAAAGTTGACGCACTGATCGACGCAGAAATTGAAGAACGCAGACAGCAACCAGACGCCAACCGCACCGACATTCTCAGCTTAATGATGGCCGCCCGCGACGAAAACGGGCAACCAATGACCACTGAAGAATTGCGCGACGAGTTGATGACGCTGCTGGTTGCAGGCCACGAAACCACAGCAACGGCCCTAGCTTGGGCGTTTTACTGGATTCACCACTTGCCCTCGGTGCGCCAGAAGTTGCTGCAAGAATTGGACAGTTTGGGGGAAAATCCCGACCCGATGGAGATTTTCCGCTTACCTTACCTGAGTGCAGTTTGTCAGGAGACGCTGCGAATTTACCCCGTGGCAATGCTGACGTTTTCGCGAGAAGTGCTCACGCCCGTGGAACTGATGGGATATCAACTCGAACCGGGCACGGTTGTCATCGGCTCGATTTATTTGACCCACAGACGGGAGGATTTGTATCCAGAACCGCTGCAATTTAAACCTGAACGGTTTTTGGAGAGGCAATTCTCGCCTTACGAGTATTTGCCCTTTGGAGGCGGCAGCCGCCGCTGTATCGGCTTGGCGCTGGCGCAGTTGGAGATGAAACTCGTGCTGGCAACCATTTTGCGGAATTTCGACCTAGTATTGGCCGAGAAAAAGCCCGTACAGGCCAAACGCCGAGGGGTAACTTTAGGGCCTGCCGGCGGCGTGCGGATGGCGCTGCTGGGGCGGCGGATGCGGCAGCAGAAGCCTGAACCTGTCGCTACTGGGGTTTAAAGTCGCAGCGGTTACAGCGGGCGATCGAACTTTCTGCTTTGAGTGCAAACACTTTAGGGAGAATGTGCGATCGTCCGCAAATGCCACCATTTTTGGTAGCACCCGCTACAGATAAACAGCTAGAATCCTTAACCTGTAACCCTCGCCCCCTCTCACTTTTCAAATTTTCAGTCTAAAATGATATGAACCTTGCAAACACAGCCTGAAAGCAAAAGTGGGTGATTGCAATAGTCCTCTTGATATTTCAAAAGCCTGCCTGCCATACTTTAAAAACATATGCATACCCTGTTATTCAGCAAGGTCGGAAGCGCGTTGGCATTGCCAGCAATCTTCCGGCCTCTTTATTTTTTGGGCTACTTGAGGCATTGGGGACAAGATGTAGAAGGCAAGGCAAAAGTATAAATTCTCCCCCTGTCCTCGTCTCCCCCTGTCCCCAATCTAGAGCTTCTGCCTCTAATTCCAATAGAATCCGACAGCAAGTTTAAGGAATCACTAAGGAATAATTAATAACTTGTTAAATTATCTCCTTCTGTCCTTCTCTCAATCTTCTGTTTTCAGAAATTCCGATACCGAGACAGACTTCGGGAGACTCTCCAGATCTTGAATTTCGCTTTCGTGGGCAAAAAACTCGACTTCTTTGTCGTCAATCTGGATCTGATAGCTAGCGGTAGCTGTCACAACCCGTCGCTTTTTTTTATCTTCTATTAAAACCCAACACACGACAGGTCTTACCCATCTCTCAACGTGCTGGCTTTGCTTCGTACTCCCAAAGGCATACCAGCCTTTAGCTTCAATAATTTGAAGCACTTTAAAATCGTTATTTGCCATATATTTCTATCGCGTTAAGTTCAGTATTCTTCTTAGATATAACGGCTAGCTTGCTAAGCATGGCAAAGGTTTGGCAATTCCAAGCCGCACTAGATAACCTGATTTTTAGTCAGGAGAAGCGGGTTGACAAGGCCTTGTCTGCGTTGTTGCCTGCTAAATGTAGTGCGAGCTTTTTGTACTCTCCCACAATTACCGTAAAGTATCTATACCGCATCCTCAAAAAATATTCTCGCATTAGCCTCAACAGCAGCCAACTAGACCTTAGCTAGCTGCATATAAGTGGATACCAACTGCTTCTAACGCCTGGTTGGTGAGAGCGATCGGCATACAATCTTGTTAAGACTTTTTGCTGCAATCAACTGTCATCTTTACCCGATCGGGTAAAACTTAACTAGAGATTGTCGATTTCAATTCTAAGCCTCGGCGCGCCTAATTCCTAATTAATTGTATGGTGTAGTTGATAATTGCCAAACTGTCGATCGCACTAAACTACCGTGTCTAACTCTTCGATTACCGTCACCGTTAAACTGTTCGCCGCCTTCGGTGAAGCCTACGGCGTTTCGGAACTGACATTAGAACTTCCTCCCGAAACCCCAGTGCTAAGAGTGCTCGAAAGCTCGATCGCCCAATATCCTCAATTAGAACAATGGCGCGATCGCACCCGCTTCGGCCTCAACCTGGAATTCGTCTCCCCCGACACCATCCTCCAAGACGGCGACGAAGTTGTACTCATCCCCCCCGTCAGCGGCGGGTAGGCTAAGTTGGTTAATCAAAAATTCGAGGTTTTGTAGTTGTGTTCGATCGCACGACTGCCCAATTCTTAGCCCAAAAAAGATTTATTAAGTTTTGTAACAATTCCGTCGGCAAATCATCCTTGAGCTCGATCGGGCGGGGACGCGAACCTGACAATCTCGATTCCAATCCCGATCCTGAAACAAAGTCAAATCCTTGTGGGGAGTAGGGTTTGGGCATCCCGCCCGCCCAAATATCAAAGTTAAATACACCACTGTTTAACTGAAAAGTCACTGGAAATCAATCCCGACTAAAAAAATCGGGTATGGTTGACGGGGGTAAATTGACCGTGCTAATCTTGCACAAGAATTAACAAACATCGCAAAACTAGAGAGTTGAGCTATGACCCAGGCGACCCGAACACAATCCACAGCAGCAACCTTCACAGCCCTTAAATGTAAAGAATGCGGTGAAGAGTACGAACTCCAAGCTAAGCACGTCTGCGATTGCTGTTTTGGCCCGCTTGAAGTCAAGTACGACTACGACGCCATCCGCCGCAGCGTCACTCGCCAAACCATCGAAGCCGGCCCCAACTCGATCTGGCGCTACCGCGCATTTTTACCAGTCGCTACAGATAACGTCATCGATGTCGGCACTGGGATGACTCCTCTATTAAAATCCCACCGCTTGGCGCGCCGCCTCGGTCTAAAAAATCTTTATATTAAAAACGATGCCGTCAATATGCCCACTCTCAGCTTTAAAGACAGAGTGGTGTCAGTTGCCCTCAGCAGAGCGAGAGAATTGGGTTTCACAACGGTATCCTGTGCCAGCACTGGCAACTTAGCTAACTCCACCGCTGCGATCGCCGCCCACGCAGGCCTCGATTGCGTAGTCTTCATCCCCTCCGACTTAGAAGCAGGCAAAGTCCTCGGCACTCTGATTTACAATCCAACTGTCATGGCAGTTCACGGCAACTACGACCAAGTTAACCGTCTCTGTTGCGAAGTCGCTAATACACATGGCTGGGGATTTGTCAATATCAACTTGCGTCCCTACTATTCCGAAGGCTCGAAAACCCTCGGCTACGAAGTTGCCGAACAGCTAGGCTGGCAATTGCCCGATCACATCGTCGCTCCCCTCGCCTCCGGCTCTTTGTTCACAAAAATTTACAAAGGTTTTCAAGAATTCATCGAAGTCGGTTTAGTTGATGAAAAGAAAGTTCGGTTCAGCGGCGCCCAAGCTGACGGCTGTTCCCCCATCGCCCAAGCATTCCGCGAAGGCCGTGATTTCGTCAAACCCGTGAAACCGAATACAATTGCTAAGTCGATCGCGATCGGCAATCCAGCCGACGGTATGTACGCCTTGGAAGTCGCCCGCAAAACCAACGGCAACATCGAATCCGTCAGCGACACCGAAATCATCGAAGGCATGAAACTGCTAGCAGAAACTGAAGGCATCTTCACTGAAACCGCAGGCGGCACCACGATCGCAGTCTTGAAGAAACTCGTAGAAGCAGGTAAAATCAATCCCGACGAAACCACCGTCGCCTACATCACCGGCAACGGTTTGAAAACGCAAGAAGCAGTTCAAGGCTACATCGGCGAACCCATCACCCTCGAACCGAAACTAGAAGCGTTCGAGCGCGCCCTCGAACGCGCCCGCACCCTCGAACGCTTAGAATGGCAACAAGCTTCGGTTTAATTATTAGTCCTTAGTCATTGGTCATTAGTCATTAGTCATTAGTTGTTAAGCTCTTGAGTGATGACAACTGACTGCTAACAACCGAAAACTGACTACTGACCAAGGACTACTGACTAAGGACAACGGACAACTGACCACTGACTACTGACTAAGGACTAAAAAATGACCGTCAAAGTTTTAATTCCCACTCCCCTGCAAAAATTCACCAACAATCAAGCCACCATCGAATGCGGCGGCGGCAATATTTCCGAACTGATAGAATCCCTGGAAACAAATTGTCCCGGCATCAAAAAAAGCCTGTGCGATGAAAAGGGAGAACCCCGCAGATTTTTAAACTTCTACGTCAACAGCGAAGACATCCGCTTTTTGGAAGGCACAGGAACAGCACTCCAAGATGGTGATGAAGTTAGTATTGTTCCAGCAGTTGCTGGTGGCTGATTTTGCAACCGCAGATGGTGGCAGATAAACACAGATGAACGCAGATAGAATTAATTACTATCTGCGTTCATCTGTGTTTATCTGCGGTTGAGAAACAAGTCCCTGGTAAAGCCAGGAATTGTTAATTCTAGGAAACGACGGAAGCGACTTTTGCTGCTGTCCGGGGGCGACGGCGACCTGTTACTGCATTAGCAGGAACTGGCGCTGGCGCTGATGTCGATGATGGCCCTAATAGCTTGGGTGCTTCTAAAGAACCTGGAGCTACTGCTGCTTTTTCCCATTGGACAAATAATGCTCCTTCGGGAATTTGCATCAGGAATACTAGCATGGGATTGCTTTGAAGTTCCCGGCGCAGTACGCGCTGAATTGCCCGTTCTATTTGCGTTTGCACTCCAACCCAGTCCACATCAACTCCTGATTCGGCAGTTGTTGAAGGTCTGACAAATTCTGACCAACGATCGCCTAAAATAGTCTCAATCGTTTGTGTGATCGATTGTTGTAGCAGTTCGCGATCGGCTGATGTGACTACACCTTTCAAGTGTATTTGCGGCGTAGCAACCAACTTGCCTTCTGCATTTAACGCCGCAGCTACTGTCACCGCGCCATCTCCGGCCAACTGCTGGCGTTCTTTGAGGACGTTCGCCTTGACAACGCCCGATCGAGAAGAATCTACTAATTCAATTCCTGAAGGTACTTTAGTACCAAGTCGCATCGAATTTTCAGTTAATTCTACGACATCGCCGTTGTCAATAATCACCATATTGCTCGCGGGAATGCCCATGCTTTGAGCCGTCTTGGAGTGCTGAACCAGCATCCGGTGTTCTCCGTGCACTGGCAAGAAGAACTTGGGACGAGTCATGTTAATCATTAACTTTTGGTCTTCTTGACAGCCGTGTCCCGAAACGTGAATGCCTTTGTCGCGGCCGTAAACCACGTTTGCGCCCAGCATCATCAGTTTATCGATCGTGTTTACCACTGCGATCGTATTTCCCGGAATTGGGTTAGCTGAGAATATGACTGTATCGCCTTTTCTGATTTTCAGTTCGTGATGTTCGCCGTTAGCAATGCGAGTCATCGCCGCCATCGGTTCGCCTTGGGAACCTGTGGTTAAAATCAGTACCTTGTCTTCAGCCAAATTGCGGATTTCTTTCAGCGGTTTGAAAAGACTATCTTCGCATTTGATGTAGCCGAGATTGCGGCAGTGAGCGATGACATTCAGCATCGACCGGCCAACCACTCCGACATACCGATTGTTTTTCTTAGCCAAGTCCAAAACAATTTGCAATCGGTGTACCGACGAAGCAAAAGTCGTCAGCAGTACCCGTCCCGTTGCTTGAGCGATAATTCTGTCTAAATTCGGAGCCACAGAACGTTCCGAAGCGGTAAAACCGGGAACTTCCGAGTTAGTAGAATCGCTGATCAAGCACAGCACGCCTCTTTCGCCGTACTCAGCCAGCTTTTGCAAATCAAAATGCTCGCCGTCTACAGGAGTGTGGTCAATTTTAAAGTCTCCAGTGTGAATAATAATTCCGACGGGAGTGTGAATTGCCACAGTGAAACTGTCGGCCATCGAGTGAGTGTTGCGAATGTATTCGACTAAGAAATGCTTGCCAATTCTGACCGTATCCCGTGGTCGAACTGTTCTCAATTCAGTGCGGTGAGATACTCCGGCTTCTTCCAATTTTCCGGCGAGCAAAGCCATCGCCAAACGCGGGCCGTAGATGACTGGAATTTCAAATTGCTTGAGGTGATAAGGGATGCCACCGATGTGGTCTTCGTGACCGTGTGTCACGATCATGCCTTGAATTTTGTGGCTGTTTTCCCGCAGGTAAGTCATGTCTGGGAGGACAATATTTACCCCGTGCATTCCATCTGTGGGGAAGGCTAAACCGGCATCTAAAAGAATGATTTCGTCGCCGTACTCGAACACACAAGTGTTTTTGCCGATTTCGTGCAGCCCGCCGAGGGGAATAACTTTTAGAGCTGATGCAGTTGTATTTTTGATCATGCGTATCCTTTGTTAGTTGTTTTTGTTATTGGTCTGTTAACTGTTGACTGTTGACTGTTAACTGTTGACTGTTGACTGTTGTCTGTTGTCTGTTGACTGTTGACTGTTGACTGTTGTTTTTTTTCTACTGTCTTTTGTCGTCTGCTGTTCGTTGATCTTGGGGATTTTTTTCAAGATATTTGTGGAAAACTCCCCTACGGGTTTTACTCTCCCGTACAATCAGTCGTCTTCGGCCTTCAATCTTTAACTTTCAGTCTTTAATCATTCACTATTAGCTAATTACTAAAAGTTAATGACTAATGACTGATGACTAATGACTAATGACTGATGACAACCAAATATTCAGTTGTCTGAAAACTCGTTCTCGCCTATCTCGTCTAGCTAGCTGATACCTGTGCTAGCTGACTCAGTACGTCCTTTAACTTTTGAGTTACCTCAACGGGCGGATCGCACAGGGGCGGACGGGTGGAGCCTACATCCCAGCCTTGAAGCTTGAGAGCTGTCTTGACGAGAATGGGATTTGTGGTGAGAAAAAGAGCTTTAAACAGGTCAAAAAGTTGCAAGTGAATCTGGGTAGCGACTTGAACTTGACCGGCTTCGAAAGCTTTGATCATCTGTTGCAGTTGCTCTCCTACCAGATGGCTGGCTACGCTAACTACACCAGATCCTCCTACCGCCAACATTGGCAAAGTTAGGGAATCATCTCCAGAATAGATGGCAAATTCAGGGGATGTCAAGCACCGAATTTGACTTGCTTGATCCAAGTTGCCACTTGCTTCTTTTACGGCCACAATGTTGGGGATTTGGGCCAATCGAGCCACCGTCTCCGGCAACATATTCTGACCAGTGCGACCGGGGATGTTATATAACATTATAGGCAATTCTGGAGCAGATTGCGCGATCGCCCGAAAATGATTATATAAACCTTCTTGCGGCGGCTTGTTGTAATAAGGAACCACCTGCAAACAGCCGTCTAACCCAAGTTTAGCTGCTTTTTGGGTAGCTGCGACTGCTTCTGAAGTAGAATTAGATCCGGCTCCTGCGATTACCAACGCCTTACCGACCACCGCCTTTTGTACCACCTGAAATAATTCGTACTCTTCATCCCAGGTCATAGTGGGAGACTCGCCAGTAGTGCCGCACACTACCAAGCTATCTGTACCGCGATCGGCTAAATGAACTGCCAATTGTTCTGCTACCGCATAGTTAACGCTGCCGTCTTCCTTAAACGGCGTAATCATTGCAGTCAGAACCCGTCCAAACTTTACCACACTTTCTCCGATTTTAGACTGTTGATTTTTGATTTTAAATTTTTGATTTCAGATGAAAGGTTTATCTAAAATCCCCTATTTCAATTTCCCAATTGCGAGGGTTCCCGCTAATTAGAAGCCGCCGCCACTTGGGTTCGCAACAAATCTTTTTGGGCCAGCAACTCAGCTATCTGCACCGCATTTAAAGCCGCCCCTTTGCGGATTTGATCGCCAGACAGCCACATCTCCAACCCACAGGGGTGAGAAATATCTTGGCGAATCCTGCCGACTAACACCTCATCCTTACCGCTGGCCTCTACAGGCATCGGGAAATAATTAGCTTGCCAGTCTTCTACCAGCTTAACCCCGCTTGCCTGCTTTAAGATTTCCCTGGCCTCTATCGCGCTAAAAGGCTCTGCAAACTCTAGGTTAATCGCTTCCGAATGAGCTCGCAGTACGGGAACCCGCACACAAGTTGCCGTAATTTTAATCTCGTCCGTACCAAATATCTTCCGAGTTTCGTTTACCATTTTCATCTCTTCTTCACAATACCCTAAATCATTAATCGGGGTGTTGTGCGGAAACAAATTAAATGCTAAGGGGTAGGGAAATATATCTGTTTTGGGCGTTTCCCCCTGCAAAATTGCTCTTGCTTGAGCTTTCATTTCCTCCATTGCCCTCGCCCCAGCCCCGCTGGCAGACTGGTAAGTCGCTACAACGATGCGCTGTATCGGCCTAACTTTGTGAAGTGGCCAAACCGCAACTGCCATCAAAATAGTCGTGCAGTTGGGATTAGCAATTATACCTCGATGAGCTGCCGCCGCTTGGGGATTGACTTCTGGAACCACTAGCGGCACCGTCGCATCCATGCGGAAAGCGCTAGAATTGTCAATGACCACTGCTCCGGCTGCCACCGCTTGCGGAGCCCACAATTTAGAAGTAGAGCCGCCGGCAGAGGCGAGCACCAGATCTACATTATCAAACGATCGCGCCGAAACTGCTTCGACCGGCAGCATCTCGCCGCCAAAAGGCAAAGTTGTGCCTGCTGAACGTTCCGAAGCCAGCAGCTTCAAGTTAGAAATCGGAAAACTCCGGCTGTGCAATAGTTCTAGCAACTCGGCACCGACTGCGCCGGTGGCTCCTAAAATGGCAACTCGATAGGATTGAGACAAATTAGTTTCCTCCACAAATTAAAGTCTAAACGATCGAAATCAAAAATTTTAATAACTGCAATTCTCAATATCAAACTTAATTAATGTTATGCGACATCAGGAGCATGAGAGGATGGCAATGGTGCAGTTAACCGAAACGGGCGATCAAACTTCCCGATTGATCCGGGCGATCGTACCCAATACCAGTTTAGCATCTTTTGCTGCTCGCCCACGCCCAATCCGCATCCGGTTAAGTTTTGTGATATATCTGCATTTTCGCAGGCGCATCCATTGACTTTAACTAGCCGCAGAGGCAGGCAAGATTGACATCACAGGGCGATATGTGCTATGGTGCATCGGCAATTAGTGGACTTAACCTCCACATTCCTAGCAGCAAAAGCTAGTATCCTCAAACCAAAACTATTTGGCAAGAGCCAAAAAAGTAGCCGGCAATGACTTACAGTCTCATCCGGTAAAGGTTTTGTAGTTGTGCCGTTACGAGTCAAAGCGTACAAAATTAAAATGCAGGCAAAGTCAGATTTGTATGTATTTTATTACACTATTGTTAAATATCAAAAAAGCCGATGAAAGTAACCCAGGAAAAACTTCCAGCTAGCCAAATTGGTCTGGAAATCGAAGTACCGTCAGAAAAGTCAAAACAAGCTTACGAGCAAGTAATTAAACAATTTGCTCGCGAGGTTAATATTCCTGGGTTCCGCAAAGGCAAAGTTCCCCGTCAAGTTTTGCTACAGCGCCTAGGCCAGACTCGTTTGAAGGCGACGGCTTTGGAAAATTTGATTAATGATTCCCTGCAAAAAGCCCTCGAACAAGAAAAAATTGCCGCAATTGGCAGTTTTGAACTGAGCACTGAGTTTGAAGAATTACTAGCTAAGTTCGATCCAGAACAGCCTCTGGTTTTTTCGGCTAAGGTTGACGTACAACCCGAAGTGAAAATGGGTCAGTACACAGGTTTGCAGCTTCAAGCAGAAGAAGCTAAGTATGATGAGGCTCAGGTAGATGAGGTATTGGCAAAATATCGATCGGACAAAGCTACTTTAATCCCCGTAGAAGGCCGGCCGGCTCAGTTGGGAGACACAGCTTTGGTTGATTTCTCCGGTAGATTTGCAGAAGCACCCGAAGGCGAAACTCCGGCTGAAATTCCCGGCGGCGATGCAGAAGACTTTCAAGTAGAACTGTCGGAAAATCAGTTTGTACCGGGCTTTATCGAAGGCATGATCGGGATGAATCCGGGAGAAACTAGAGAAGTTTCCCTGCAGTTCCCCGACGAGTACAGCAGCGAAGAATTAGCCGGAAAACCGGCAGTTTTTATGATTACCCTCAAAGAACTTAAGGAAAAAGAATTGCCGGAGTTGGACGACGACTTCGCCCAAGAAGTCAGCGAGTTTGAAACTTTAGCAGAACTGCGCGAATCCCTCGAAACTCGGTTTAAAGCAGACCAAGAAAACAAGACATCAGCTAATAAGGAAAAAGCTATATCAGCAGCCCTCGTGCAGCTCATAGAAGTGGAAATTCCCGAAACAATGCTCGATCGCGAAATTGATTACTTGCTGAATCAACAAGCCCTCCAATTGAAAAATTACGGCATAGATATCAACCAACTGTTTACCGAAGAAAATATGGGCCCGATGCGGGAACGCTCGCGCCCGGAAGCAATCGAGCGACTTAAGCAGTCTCTAGCTCTGGCAGAAGTAGCCAAGCTGGAATCCTTATCTGTGGAAGACGCAGAAGTATTAGAAGAAGTAGCAAAAGTCAGAAAACAATTTCCCAAAGGAAATTTTGATCCTATAAAATTGGTGGAATTTGTAGGAGAAGACTTGCTCAAACAAAAAACCCTGAAATGGTTGGAAGAAAAAGGGACAATCGAACTCGTACCTGAAGGCTCTCTGACTCCTGCTGCTGCAGAATCAGAAGAATCAGACGCTGAAGATTCAGCAGAAGCAGCCACGAGCGTTGAAGTGGAAGTTGTAGGCGAAGAATAGAACTTAAATGTGTTCAAATGTCCTAATTGGGGCATGAAATCAACCGTGATTTTAACGGCGCACCTGATCCTTAACTACAAGCTCCGGGTGCGCCTGATCCTTACTAAAAGCTCGGGGTGTCCACTAGAAGTAGAAGCAGCGCTGATTTACAAGTAGGTCTTTTAACTCATTCACCCCGCGAGCCTTGCGAGTCACTCCAGCGTTGCGCCCAGCGCAGAAAGCAATTTCACAACTCAAAACTCGGCATTCCCCCGATCTCCGTTCAGAAGAGGCATAATAGTTAAAAGCTGGCAGCTTAATTTAAAGCTTTCATCAGCAGCAGCAAATTGTCTAGAATCCTTGACTGGTGTCTTATGGTTGTATCTCAATCTTCCAATTACCTAATTACAAGCTATAACGATTTTGATGTCAGTTCCAGCCCCAGCAATGTAGTGCCGATGGTACTAGAACAGTCGGGGATGGGCGAGCGGGCCTTTGACATTTACTCGCGCTTGCTGCGGGAGCGAATTGTGTTTTTAGGAACTCCCGTAACCGATGAAGTGGCTGACTCGATCGTAGCTCAGCTATTGTATCTAGATGCCGAAGATCCAGAAAAAGATGTCCAAATGTACATTAATTCCCCCGGCGGCTCGGTGACGGCGGGTATGGCAATTTATGACACAATGCAGCAAATCCGCCCGGATGTGGTGACGATTTGTTACGGCTTGGCCGCGAGTATGGGCGCATTTCTGCTGACAGCAGGAGCCCACGGGAAGCGGATGTCTCTTCCGAGCTCCCGGATTATGATTCACCAGCCGCTTGGAGGCGCTCAAGGTCAGGCAGTTGATATTGAGATTCAAGCTAAAGAAATCCTTTATCATAAGCGTAAGCTGAATCAACTGTTAGCGCACCACACAGGTCAACCGATCGACAAATTAGAGGCTGATACTGAGCGCGACTTTTTTATGTCAGCCGAGGAAGCCAAAAATTACGGTTTGGTCGATCGAGTTATCGAAAAGGAAAACCTTCCGGCGGCGGGAGAGAATGTCACTGCACTGAATTAAGAGGCTGTTATGTCTAAGTACGACTCCCATCTAAAATGTTCGTTTTGTGGCAAGTCTCAAGAGCAAGTACGCAAGTTGATCGCAGGGCCCGGGGTGTATATCTGCGACGAATGCGTAGACTTGTGCAATGAAATTTTAGATGAGGAGTTGTTTGATTCGAGTGCAGTGCCCGCAGCGGCGGTGGCCCCGAAGCAGGAAACGACGCAAAAGCGCCGCGCTACCTCGGGCAAAAGTATGTTGATGAGCCAAATTCCGAAGCCGAGGGAAATTAAAAATTACCTCGACGAAAACGCGATCGGGCAAGATGAGGCGAAAAAGGTGCTCTCGGTGGCAGTTTACAACCACTACAAGCGCCTCAGCTTTATCCATGCCAAAAATAGCGGCAAGCACCCCCCGGAAGAAGTAGAACTGCAAAAATCGAATATTTTGTTGATCGGGCCGACGGGCTGCGGAAAAACTCTGCTGGCTCAGACGTTGGCGGATATGCTAGACGTGCCGTTTGCGGTGGCTGACGCGACGACTCTGACGGAAGCCGGCTATGTCGGGGAAGATGTGGAAAATATTTTGCTGCGGCTGCTGCAGGTGGCAGATATGGATGTGGAAGAGGCGCAGCGCGGAATTATTTATATTGATGAAATTGACAAAATTGCCCGGAAGAGCGAAAATCCTTCGATTACGCGGGATGTCTCTGGAGAAGGGGTGCAGCAGGCGCTACTGAAAATGCTTGAGGGGACGATCGCCAATGTACCTCCCCAAGGCGGCCGCAAGCATCCCTATCAAGACTGCATCCAAATTGATACCAGCAATATCATGTTTATTTGTGGGGGCGCTTTTGTCGGTCTTGAGAAAGTGATAGAGCAGAGAACGGGTAAAAAGTCAATGGGTTTTATTCAGCCCGGAGAAGCTCAGCCGAAGGAAAAGCGGGCTGCTGATGTACTCAAGCAACTGGAACCGGATGATTTGGTGAAGTTTGGGATGATTCCTGAGTTTATTGGGCGGGTGCCGGTGGCGGCGGTGTTGGAACCGCTGGATGAGGAAACGCTGATGGCGATTTTGACTGAGCCGCGCAATGCTTTGGTTAAGCAGTATCAAAAGCTGCTGAAGATGGATAATGTGCAGTTGGACTTTAAGCCGGATGCGATTCGGGCGATCGCCCAGGAGGCATACCGCCGCAAAACAGGAGCACGGGCGCTGCGCGGAATTGTCGAAGAATTGATGTTGGATGTGATGTACGAGTTGCCGTCGCGCAAAGATGTTGCCCGGTGTACGATTACTAAGGAAATGGTCGAGAAGCGATCGACGGCTGAGTTGTTGGTACTTCCGTCTTCGCTGCCAAAACCGGAGTCGGCTTAAAAGTATCGGTTTTCAGGATAGCAATTGACCGTACAAGATTGCAAAAGTCCTGCTCATCAAATTTTCGGACGGGCAAGATGCCCATTCCACAAGAAAAAAAGTTTTTGTGCGATGGGAATCCTGCCCGTCTTAATTATTTTTGCCAGAAATCTATGGAAACTTCCATTCAAGCATACCTGCGCTTTGCCACCAGCCAGCAGCGCGACACCGAGCGCATCGGCCCCTTCCTCGCTACCTTCAGCCCCCACAGCGCCAACCCTTATCTCAACTATGCGATTCCCGACGACGGCGCCGCACCATCCCTCGCCGATGTCAACGCGCTAATCGCTGCATACTCTGGGCGCGCGCGAAAGCCACGTTTGGAATATTTCACGAAACTAGCGCCCGCTGTCGAAGAAGCCCTGATATCCGCCGGTTTCACCGTTGAGGGACGCTTGCCGCTGATGACTTGCACTCCGGGCTCCGAGAAATTGCTTCCGATTCCGCCAGATATCGAACTCATTGTGCCAGTTTCCGAGGCTGAGATCCTCGGTACAGTGGCGGCGCAAAACGAGGCTTTCACAGAGGCTGCACCAAGCCCTGAAGACGTTGACAGTCTTCGGAAAAGTCTCGCAGCGGGCGGCATTGCGGTACTCGCCCGCGTCGCAGCAACGGGGGAACCGGCGGGCGCTGGAGTCTGCACGCCCCCCCAAAATCAAACGACTGAAATCGCTGGTATTGGCGTGCGCGCTTCATTTCGGCGGCGGGGAATCGCAGGGGCTTTGACGGCGCGGTTGTTGCGAGAGGCTTTCGATGCGGGTGTTATGGTGGCGTTTCTGATGACGCTACACGAGCAGGAATTTCGAGTTTACACCAAAGCGGGATTTTGGGCGATCGGCGAAATCTTGCATATTTCGCTCCCGCCCCAGTAAACATTCACCAATCGATGAAATCATCCTGAGCTAACTCAGCAGATAACTCAGGAAAATCCGGTTCAGTTTCCAAGCTGAAACTCCCCGACTCCCAAATCTCTAAATCATCCGACAAATCGACTACTTGTCCCTCAAACATATCAGCCCATTGCCTACTCGTATTCGCGACAGCTTGAGCATCAGCCCGCACCGCTACAGCCTGAGCATTTAAGTCATTCTGAGAGTCTGTAGAGCCGTTTGTCTGCCGCAGAGGTTCAGAAACATTTGGCAGCTTGGCGGCAGTATTTTCAGTCGCCCAGGAGTGTTTTTGCTCTTCTCCCCCATTCCCCAAGAAATCATCGGGAATCTCAGAACTCGCTGAGTGCTGCACCTGTTGATTCGTATCAATAACAGGAGGAGAATTCCTAGGAGTTTCGGCAACACTTCCGTGAGAATTTGGCAAATCCGGGGCGCGGGAACTATTAGTTTCAGCGGGATTTGTCACTCCCACTTTTACTGTTACTTGACGGTTAAAAACTTGCACAAAAGCTTCTTCAATATTAGCTACTTTGTCTTTAACCATCTTCAGCAACGGCTGCGAACTAATCTTAACATAAGCACTATCATTGCTAAAAGTTACTAGCTGTCCGTGTTGGCGAAGTAGCGATTGAGTACCGTGGGGGCGAACGCGATCAAGTACCTGTTCCCATACTCGATTTAAATCGATTTCATCGGCTGAATTAGTCGGGGAATAATTTGTTTGATTCGTTTCAGCAGTTGGTACAGGTGCGGGAATCGCTGCATGAGGTGTGCTTTCTATTCGATTAGCTACAGGCTGCGAAGTCGGTGGAGGATTTTGCGAATTGGGAACTGAAGATTGTTCAATATTAGATGTCTGGTTCCCCCCCGATTGTAGGGGCGGTGCCCCCGTGCCCGCCCTGGCTTGATGGGGGTGAATTTGTGATGGAGCAATATTTTTACCTGGTTCGGCTGTTGGTTGTGGCTGAGTTCTAATTGCTGATGGCAACAATCCCAACAGCGTTACTTCCAGCCACAAACGCGGCTGAGTGGTGTTTTTAATTTGCACTTCGTGGGTTTGCAAATGTTTCTGACTTGCCAAAATTAACTCGGCATCCCAAGCACGGGCAAAATCACAGAGTTTTTCCCAAGTTGCGGCAGTTAAAGCTACTAAATCTGAGCGTTTTGGGGCTGCTTTGGCTATTAGCAAATCTCGGTAAAAGCTGGCGAGACTTTGCAGCACGATTAGCGGTTCTCGTCCTCTATCCATTAGGTGGCGAGTCATGTCTACTAAGGCTGTAGCGTCATCGTTTTCAATGGCTTGCAGCAGTTCCATTAAGTCATTTTCGGGGACTGCACCGACTAAATCCCAAACTTTTTCGACTGTTATTTCACCCTGAAATAAGCTTAGTTGGTCGAGCAAACTTTCGGCATCTCGCAGACCACCTTGGGCGATTTGAGCAACCATTTGTACTGCATCGCTAGCAATATTGATATTTTCTAATTGGGCAATCTTGTGCAAATGAGCAATCATTGCATCGAGGGGGATGCGGCGAAAGTCGAACTTTTGGCAACGAGAAATAATAGTTGGTAATACTCTTTGTGGGTCAGTTGTTGCGAGAACGAATACAACGCGATCGGGCGGTTCTTCTAGGGTTTTTAGTAAGGCATTAAATGCCTGGGTACTGAGCATATGAACTTCGTCGATTACATATACTTTATAGCGACACTGTACGGGAGCAAATTGAGCTCGTTCGATCAAATCCCGAATGTTATCTACTCCGGTGTTGCTGGCGGCGTCAATTTCGATGACATCTAGTGTGGAACCTCGGGCAATTTCTTGGCAAACGTTGCATTTGCCGCAGGGTGTGGGGGTGGGGGCAACCGTAGAAATACAGTTGAGGGATTTGGCGAAAATTCTGGCGCTGGAGGTTTTACCGGTGCCTCTGGGGCCGGTGAATAGATATGCTGGTGCTATGCGCTCTTGTAGGATGGCGCTGGTGAGGGTTTGGGCGATCGCCTCTTGACCGACTAATTCGGCAAATGTCTGAGGGCGATATTTGTGGTGCAGGGGTTCGTAGGTCACGATCGAATATTGGTGGTATTAGCTGTAATCTTAGCTAAGGAGACGTTGTTTGATCGCACCATAGCTCGACTTTCACTGCAAGCCACCCGGTGGGCTTCCACGGCGGGAGTGAGCCAACAGTAGGAATTATCACCCTCCCAACGTCCTCCCCTCGATCGTGCGGGCGATCGGCTGTTCTGCTTGATGTTTTCCGCTGCTCGCTCTCAGAGTTACTATTAATTTATGTGTATTTCTTTTTATTTTGCTAAAAACGGATACCGCCGAACAAACATTTTTTTAGCTGTATTGGTATAATATATTACAGACAATTCACCATTTCTACTAACCAGTACCAGCGCGGGATTTTCCGATATTTCGGAAACCTGCTTGCAGTTAAAGATAAAGTATTAATTAGAGGGTGCGTGCTCCGGTTGCAGAAATCCAGTTGTACCAAGATGATGGTGGAATGATGTCAATGTTGATTCATCCCGTTGCACTACCAGCTCTACTCTGGGGTTCTGTATAAATATAGCGTCAAATTTTACCCTTTAAAAGCCCATGTCAACCCAAATAATCCTTGTAGAACCAAGGTTGGCAGTAGCCTCTCCCAAACCTAAACAGGCTAAACCCGGACATCCGTCCTCAGACCAACTCTTCATGGGAGCCTCGGGATTACTGTTGTTATTGCTTATCGGTTTAGCGGTGTTTACCAAGTTAAAACTCGACGGTTTGAGCAAAAAGCTCACATTTGAAGAGTTTAGAAATCGAGAACTCCAGAAAAAATACAAAATGGCTCTGGAAACCATCTCAAAAATGGAAAAAAATCCCGACCTGATCCACTCGCGAGACTTTAATTTAGACTACCTGAGAATGCGGATGGCGGAAGAAGTTTTTCACTTTGGCATTGTGAACCAGATTAAGCAAAAAGTCAAAGAAAAAATTAGTATTGCCCTACGTCCGACGCAGAGTGCGGTGGGAGAGAAAAACGGGAATGCCGGCAGCGGCAGGCAAGTGGATTCGATGTTTGATATCGAATACGAAACTGGCGATCCCGCAGTAAAAATAGAAAAACGAGTGCTGTTTCGGATTCAAATTAAGCTGATGAAACTGCCGACTCAGGCAACATCGGCGACAATTAATCAAATTATTGACTGTTTGGAAACTTATCTGAGTCCTTCAGACGATCACGACAGTTGGCAGCCGACAATTCAAGGTCGCATAGTTCATATTGAGTGGGATCAAAAAGCCAAGCCGACGCCGATGTTGGTGCTGGAACAGTCGAATGAAGGGGTGAACGTTACCTTTAGGACTACGAGAACGCCTGCCGGACGACCTGCAAATGACCTTCAGAGCCAGTTGACAGGAGCGAAAGGCCAAAAAAGCGGCAAAAGTAGTTCTAAAAGTCCAGCAAAAGGTGCAACAAAAAGTCCTGCTAAGGTAGGAGGAAAGCGTCCCGGTTCTCGGAAATAAGTTGAGGTGGATTAATATTATTTTCCCGAAATAACGCCGGTTGTAGCGGCTGTAGATGTATCTTGTGCGAGGTAGCCGTCTTCCATGTGAATAATGCGATCGGCTATGTCTAAAATGCGGTTGTCGTGGGTGACAAGCAAAATAGTGCAGTGCTGTTCTTTGGCCAAACCTCGCATAATTTCTACCACATCTCGACCTGATTTACTGTCTAGTGCTGCTGTGGGTTCGTCTGCTAATACTAATTTCGGCTGGCTGACTAATGCCCGGGCGATCGCCACTCTTTGTTTCTGGCCACCAGAAAGACTGTCCGGGTAATAATCTATTCTTTCTCCCAACCCTACAGCTTCCAGCATTCCCTCTATTTTATCATTAGTTTCTTGGGGAGAAAGATGACTGTGCAGTTCTAAAGACATTTGCACATTTTGCCTAGCTGTCAAGCATTTGAGCAAATTGTGAGCTTGGAAAATATAGCCGATGTCGCGGCGGACTTTAACTAATTTATTTTTAGGCGTTCCCCGCAATTCTTGATCGAGAATTTTCAGACTACCTTCTTGAATCGATCGCAAAGCTCCAATCAAGGTTAACAATGTTGTTTTACCAGACCCAGAAGGCCCAGTCATCAGCACGATTTCGCCCGGATAAATTTCGAGGTTGATGTCAAATAATGTCTGTTTGCGAAGTTGTCCTTCGCCGAAGGAATGATTGAGATTTTTAATTGAAATAACTGGTGTAGCGTTCATTCGATTTTGGATTTTCGCATTGAAGATTTTCGATGGGACAGGAAGAGCCTCGAATATTCGATCGCCCCCTTTTCCCTATCCTCACAAAATAAAGCAACAGCCAAGACTCAAATGAGGTCGGGATCGATTCCCCGCGATCGCAAATAAGCAGCCAATCGCTCTTTTTGTTCTCGTTCGCGATCGGCGCGTTGACTCTCGGCTTCAGCGCGTCGACTCTCGGCTTCAGCGCGTTGGCGTTCCTGTTCGGCGTGGAGGCTCTCCAATCTAGCTCTCTCGCTCCCGGTCAGCAACAAATTTCCCTCGCTATCCCACCAGCGCAACCACTGTTGTGTCTGATTTTGATAGCTACCCGACCACACGCCCAACTCTACTCCCATCAGGTCGATCGGGTAATGTCCGCGATCGTTCGGCTCCAAGCGCCGATATCTAGTATTCACGCAATTGTAGACTTCTAATTCATTGGTTTGGATCTTGTAAATAGCGTAGTAGGGAATTCTGATAATCCGCTCGTATACCCAAAACTTTCCCGGTTTCTGGTTTCCCCCGGATGGCAAAGCAGATAAGGGAGTATTGTCGAGTTCTTCAGAACCATCACCGCTAGCAAATTCGATCGCGATCAACGGCGCAATATACTCGCGCCACAACACGTAGGAACGCCGATATTGCCCATCTAATCGGGGAGGCACGTTGGGGATGTAGAACCAGTCAGGTGCTTCGGCTCCGCGTTCTGGAGGCTCGGTTTCGCGCCAGTAGATGCCACAATCTTGCCCGATCGCATACTGTCCGTCGGGATGCAGATTTTGCAGTGTAATTTCTAGGGAGTCGGTGAGCAAAATGCTCTGAGGATGTTCTTGAAAGTTTTTCACAAACGTGCCGTCAGATTCGGGGAGTTGGGTGTGAGCGGGAAAGGCGGGAGGCAACGCTGTGGGGTTGAGGCTTTGGGTCATAGCGTAGAACCGAGGGAGAGTGCGATCGAGAGTGAGACGGATACTCTCCTACAGCATAGCGTTCGATCGGCACAGCTATCCAATTCCTTAAAGATACGAAGCAACCGGATTTCTGAGATTTCTTCCCTCAACATCCATCTGTGAAATTCGTTAAATACTGCACATTAATCGTTGTCAAACTTCCTTGTTCCTTCCTTAAAAAATATCCGCCGGGTCAGCCGCCTGCAACTTCCGAACTGCGATCGCCCCGGACACAGAACACATGACAACTGTCATTGCAAAAACAGTTCCAGCTTTCATCAAAGTCATGTACATCGGCAAACTCGTAGCACTTCTCCCTAAATTATACAGCAGCAGAGAAACCCCAAACCCCGGCAAATAACCAAGAATCGCCAAAATCAAAGCCTCTTGAAACACCACACCCAAAAAGTAAATGTCCTTATATCCCATCGCCTTGAGCGTAGCGTATTCGGGTAAATGATCCGTAACATCAGTATAAAGAATTTGATAAACAATCACTATCCCAACGATAAATCCCATTGCCGCGCCGAGAGTGAAAACAAATCCGATAGAGGTACTTTCCTGCCAATATTTTTTTTCAAAATCTACAAACTCTTCTTTAGAAGAAATTCTCACATCATTCGGCAAAGTTGCCCTCATTTTATCAACAACAGCCTTAACATCTGTTCCCGGCTGCAAGTGAACAATACCTATATCGATTAAACCTCTTGTTCTCCGCGTCGAAAAAATCCGCATAAAGTTCAAATCGCTGGTGACAAGATTTCCGTCGGCACCGAAAGAGGCCCCTATAGTAAATAAACCATCTACCCTAACGCGGCGATTGTCCACTTCAGTTTCAACAACTTTTCCCTGTTTGAAATATTCTGCTACCGGCCCAAACTCCGGGCGGGAAGCTTGGTCAAATAAAACCACATCCGAAATTTTGATTTTGTCCAAATTATTGTGGATTTCAGGCAGATCAAAGATGGGATGAGCGGGGTCAAAACCGATTACCATCAATTGGCGGGTATTTCGCTGGTTGGGGTCGGGGTTTTTCCACAATCCAAAGCCTAAATATACGGGACTAATTGATCTAACGCCGTCAAAACTCAAAGCTTGATACAAGCGACGCTGGGGAAAACTTTTCATGGCAATTAAAGCCGTTGACTGAGTGCTGGTGATAAAAATATCCCCTTTTAACTTCGCATGAAAGGTGATGGAGCTTTCAAATAGCGCGTCTCTAAATCCGAACTGCATAAACATCAGCAAGTCGGCAAATCCAATGCCGGCTAGCGCGATTACTAAGCGCATTTTTTCGCGGGTTAACTGTGCCCAAGCTAGCGGTATTTTGGCCATAAGAGTCTATTTTAGATTTTAGATTTGGGATTTGGGAGTAAATAATTTTAGGATTTAAGCACGGGTGTTGAGAAATCGTTTTTTTACCCTTATATTTGATTCAAACCCTTAATCTCGGTAAAAAACCCGGTTGCTTGAGTCCCCATGCGTAAGTCCTGTCAAGGTAAAATTTAGATATTTATTTTGACTTCAACCTGCAAGTTTGTTAGGGTTGCAACTTTCTTGCTCGATTCCGGATCGAGGCGAATTCTCACTTCGATAACTCTAGCATCGGTGTCGGCGGCGGGGTCTGTATTGAGGACATCTTTTTTGCTGATTTGTTTGCCGATGCGAGCGACTGTTCCTTCTAAAGTGCCTGCAAATACGGGGCTGCTGACGGTAGCGCGCTGGCCGTTTCGCACTTTGGCGATGTCGGTTTCGTAAACTTCTGCTACGGCGTACATTTGATCGGTGCCGCCTAGTTCTACGATGCCGTCTTGAGTGTTGACACCTTCTCCTTGTCGGCTGTGAACTTTGAGGATGTAGCCGGATACGGGTGCTTTGACGTAGCTTAAGTTTAAGTCTACTTGAGCTTTTTGTTTGGTGGCGATCGCACTTTCGACGGCGGCTTGGGCGGCTTGCACGTCTTCGGCACGGACTTCACCAATTTGGTCTAGATTTGCTTTGGATTGATTGATTTGTTCTGCGCCGGTTTCTGCTTTTTGTTTGAGCATTGCTTCGGCTTGATTGATTTGTTCTCTACCGGTTTCTATCTTTTGATTTAAGGTGGCTCTAGCTTGGTTAATTTCCTGCCTGCCTGTTTCTAACTTGCGTTTGAGATTGGCTCGGGATTGATTGATTTCCTGCTTGCCTGTTTCTATTGTTTGTTTGACTGTGGCTTTAGTTTCGACTATTTGCTCTTGCAGTGTTTGCACTGTTTTTTCTAATATAGCTTGAGCTTCTTTGACTCTCTGGCGAGCCGTCTCTACTCCTAAGCGTTTGGTGTCGTAGGCGGAAGCCGAAATTGCGCCTGTTTCGGAGAGTTCTTTATTGCGTTGTTCCTCGGCTTCGGCGTTGGTTAATTCGGCTTTTAGCCGATCAACTGTAGCGTTTTGAGAGGCTATTTCGCCGCGCACTTGAGCTTCTAGCCTCGCAAGTTTGGATTGCTGCACCTCTGTTTCTCTTTGCAGTTGTGCCTCCAATTTGGCAAGATTAGCTTGTTCGGCTTCGGTTTCTCTTCGGAGCGCGGCCTCGAATTTGGCGACGTTAGCTTGTTCGGCTTCGGTTTCTCTTCGCAGTTGAGCTTCTAAGCGGGCGACATTGGCAGCTTCGCCTTCGGTTTCTCTTTGACGTTGAACTTGAAACTTGGCAACTTCTGCTTTCCCGGCGCCGACAACGCCTGTTTTTGCACCTGCTTGAATTTTCGCTAATTCTGCTTGTTTAACTTTGACTTCTTTGTCGGCTTGTTGGAGGATTGCTTGGAGCCGATCGCGCGTATCGAGAACTGCTATGATTTGTCCTTGACTGACTCGATCGCCCTCTTCCACCTGCAAAAGTTCAATTCTGGCTCCCTCCGACGCCGAAGGGGCCGACAATTTGATAACTTCCCCCTGCGGAGTCAACCTACCCAAAGCGGTAACGCTGCTGCGGGTGGCGACGGAAGTTGCAGCAGCCGTTGCCGCCGCCGCCTTTAACTCTTCGGCTTTTCTAACTTCCGATACTTGCCAAAAACCCACTCCTGTGGTAATGACAGTGGCGGCGATCGCTAAACCAATGACTCCTCGCCCTGGGGGTTTTAAAAATGATTTATCCTTGACCCGTGATTCCTTTACCATTACTTATAAAGTAGGTGATTTCCTAATTAAGTTTTGCCCACCTACTATTAAGTATTGTAAACAAATTTGAGCTATTTAGGGAAATCAAAAAGCACCTCGGTCATGTAATGTTCGGCCCAATCTTGACCGAAAGCTTTTTCGAGTACGCGGCGGGTTTTGTCGTTTTGCTGCTGCTGGGTGCAGTAGTAAATATGAGCGTCGAGAATTTTGGATTCTTCGGCGGCAGAGACTGGTTGGCAAGCGACTGCCTGTTGGCAGTGAATTTCCACGTAGGATTCAACTATGTCCAGAAATCTGTTTTCTTCTTCCATCGACTCTGGCCGCACAAACAGACAAAATTCTGAGAAAATATCCCCCCATTCGGGAATTTGGCGGGGACAAGAAAATTGGTTGATCTGCAAACTTTCCAGTTGGGTTCGGTAGGTTTCCGACAAAGTTCGATCTGGATTGAGGGGAGAAAGGTCTGCGATCGCGGCGCTAACTTGGCCTTTGCCTGCTACGATATCCGTACCGAACATCGGCAAAGCATAATTCGGTCTGGGAAACATCACGCAGTGCAGGATATCGAGCACGGGCCCGACTTTAGCGAGTTCGAGATGTATTTTGCGGAACTGGGGCGTTTGATAGCAGCGGTTTTCAATGATCAGTTTTTCTCCTTCCAAGCGCCCTTCTACGTATCCCAACTCAGCGGGCAGGTGGTAGGGTTCGAGGTCGAGATAGCGATGCCATACTGCTTCCATCCGATCTGCTAAATCGCGGATGAGATGGTGCTGTTGGTCGCGCAGAGAAGGCTGGGATATTTCTAACATTCCTATTTAGCGGCCGATAGCTTAATAAAACTTGATTCTACTGTTGCACGATGCAGGAAAAAAGGTAGATACTTTTAAGGATATCAGCAGATCGACTTGCCGATCGAGCAAGTTTTACGGGAGATTTTGTATGTTTGGTCTGGGATTGCCCGAAATGGGCATTGTTGCGGTAGTCGCTATTTTAATTTTCGGCCCCAAGAAGATTCCGGAGTTAGGAAATGCCTTGGGGAAAACCTTGCGTAGTTTTAAGGATGGCATCAGTCAATCTGATGATGAAGCTGTTGATAAGGAGAAGGATAAAGAAGAAGAGGGTCAGCCGAAAGTGTAAATTAGGTTGGTAGTGAGGACTTTATTCCTCATTTTTAAAGAGGAAAGTCCTCACTAAGAACCTATTGGGGAAAGTTGCCTTCTCTAACTTCGAGGGAATAATCTTTTACAGCTTGGGTAATTGTTTCTCGCAAATTGGCGTAAGCTTTCGCAAAAGGCGGCTGTTTTTCAGAAAGTCCCAACAAGTCGGAAGTAACTAAAACTTGACCGTCGCAGTGCGGCCCGGCGCCGATACCAATGGTGGGAATAGTTAATTTTTGGGTAATTTGAGCGGCTAAGTCTGCGGGAATGTGTTCTAAGACGATCGCAAAGGCACCTGCTTCTTGAAGGGCGATCGACTCTGCTATGATGCGATCGGCTGCTTGGGCTGTTTTTCCTTGTTTTTTGTAGCCGAGTTGGTGTACCGACTGCGGAGTTAAACCGACGTGCCCCATAACTGGAATTCCGGCGGATGTTAGCTGCGAAACAGTGGCAGCCATTGCTGGATATCCGCCTTCCAATTTTACAGCTTGAGCGCCCGTTTCTTTCAAAACTCTCCCGGCCGAGTGCATGGCTTGCTGGGGACTTTCTTGATAAGTCAAAAACGGCAAATCTACAACAATTAATGCTTGTTTAACACCACGGCGCACAGCTTTAGCGTGGTGCAGCATTTCATCGAGGGTGAGGGGCAGTGTTGTCTCGTAGCCTAAGACTGTCATTGCGAAGGAATCGCCGACTAGGATGATATCTACGCCTGCTTGATCGATGAGTTGGGCGATCGCATAATCATAAGCTGTCAGGGCAACAATTGACCGCCCTTGTTGTTTCCATTGAATTAATTGATGAGTAGTGACTGACATTTTAGTGCAAAAATATAATATTATTTCTGGATATTACTAATGATATCAAATCCGGTTGATTCGTCCTTGTATAATTTGCGCTGTACAATTTGCGCGATGTAGGGGCGGGTTTTACCAACCATCTATGTTTAAAACTAAGTATATAGTAAACCCGCCCCCCTCATGTTAAAAGACAATGGGCAGTGTATTTATGGCAAAAACCATAGGAATTTTACACGCGAATATAACTTTGGCTTCCCTCTGCCGGCAAAACAATCAACCGCTGATTTTTCAAATCTGGTTCTAAACCCAAATCTTCGAGGGGAATTAAGCCGAGTAAAGGTTCTTCTCCTGCGGGAATTTCTACACAATCATACCTGCCTTCTCGTCCAGCTACGGCAAGAGTGACATCTTTGAACAGACGAAATTTTCTGGTTCCTATTGCCGTATGTCCGTCGATTTCACCTAGCATTGGCAAACCCAACTGACTGATAATATCTGCTGGTAAGCAGAGTCGAGTTGCGCCTGTATCGACTAAGACGTTATCGATGGTGATAGAGCGAATTTGCTCTGCGGGGATGAACCCTCTTTCTCCCAGAATTTCATCGATGTGATTGGTGACGGTTATTGTTGCGGTGACTCTGCCCATTATTTTATTCTTTTGTTTTGCTAGAGAATGTTTGCGTTGCTTTTTGGCGAAATTATATACAATTCAGGGTGCATATTCTATATTTTAACAATATTTGTAACTGAGAGCGATGTTGTTATTTATTGTTTAAATTGGATTGAAAAATATGGCAAATTAATAGCAAAAATGCTCTCTACTTATTGAGTTACGAAGCTTCTGCCATTCTTGTTTAGAAATATCTGCACGAGTTTTGTCCCCCGATGGATCGCGGATATCCCAAATTGTATCTGCAATCCGATCCTCTTCGAGGGCTCCGCTAACGAGCGATCGCCCATGAGAACGATAATCGAAGTCCCAGAAAGCATCACCGACGCAATCTCCTTGTGTAGTAATCATTTCTCGATCGACTGTAGTACGAATAGCATTCCATTCGCGGATGTAGGCAGAAGAATCGTCAGATCGCAATTTGCGATCTCCTAATTGAGGATTCACTCTATAAAAAAACCAATCCGTAAACCTATCCACAGTTTGAGTTCGTGATTCATAATCGCGCGCTGTAGCACTGTCTAGATTGGAACCACCGAGTACAAGGGCTATTAACGCACACACCCCTAAAAACTTCAATCTTGACTTAATTGAAAGTGATTTAATTAGCACGATTAAACCTAATAAAAATTGTCAATTGCCCCGATATAGCTGGTAATAAATCTTATTTTACCATCCATTTTTAGAACAAGAAATTCCTCCCCTTTTGGGTGCGAACGTAGATAAGCACCAATAATTTTTTCCATCAAACACAACGCCTTTTTTGATATATTGTAACACAGAGAGAGGTTGCCACGGTCGATCGATATTAGACTCGTCATAATATCGATATTGTTTTCCCTTGACCTCTAAACCCTGATCTGTACCTCCCAACCAATAACGACCTTCTTGAATTATGTTTGATGACGATTTGTGTTGATGGCTATCTGTCTTTTTCTCCATCCACCAATTCCTCACAAAACGTTTTGTATTTTCAGAACCTCTTGTCGTAGCGACTATAACTAGCAGTTCTTCTTGTTGATTGATAAACTCAAAACGACAAGGCCCCTCTCCTGTACCAGAACAATCCTTAATCTCTTTATATCCTAAATCAAATAGCTCTTTAACCGAACGATCTCTGAGGTTAGGTTGACCTTGTAAGCTGGGCTGCCACCCTTGTTGAATTAGGATTTGACGCGCGTCTTTGTATGGCATACCTTGTTGAAGAGGTATTTTTTTAGGGGAATTTACAGAATTTTCAAGGCTAACTTGAACTTCTTCACTTAAAGCAACGATTGTTGAATTTTTTTCAGGATTATTAAGGGATTTTTTTTGACTGGCTGTATCGATGTTTGCACTATTTTTGCTGGGATTTTGTTGCTGTGGGGCAGCACTGGCAAAACTTGTATATCCCATGGCGATTAGTCCAAGCAAGGCTGCAATAATTCTGGTTGTAACAAGAGTGCGATCGCATATCCAATTTTTCATACTCATCGGTTAAAAACCTTTCTTTTTACAGAGTTGTGTAAAGATGACCTCTACTCTAGGAGTTATCTTCGATAAATGCTGTGGCGTCAGGCGATCGAGTCTCACAGTCCACAATTGGAAATATACATTTCGCGTCGAATTGCTAACCATTCATTGCTGCGGGCTTTATCACCTATATTAATTTGCTGTCCTGTCGTTTGAGGATGACGACTATAAAAAATTATATCTGCAAGGCGATCGTAGATTTGCTCGTATGTCTCGCCGTTAATTACTGTGAATTCCCATCCTATATCTCCTGGGCCGGGACTATAGCAGACTTCTTGTGCGGGCTTAACTCGCGGATATATTGCTGCGCGTAATCTCTGCCATTCATTTATATAGTTGCGATCGCCCGCTTGCAGTTTGCGATTGTTGAGTCCAGGATTAACCCTGTAGAACAATAAATCGGTTAATCTATCTACGGTTTGATCGCGCGATTCGGCTTTGGCTAAATTGGCCCCACCGAGAATAAGGGCCAGCGCCAGAGCACCAACCATTAAAAATCTTGAGACAGACTTAATTGATAACGACTCGATTAGCATAGTGATTTGGTGTTAATTTCTACCGCCATCCCAACCACCTGAGCACGGGCACAACTAAATAATGACTGACTCCCAAACAAAGCCCGATCGCACTTCCCAACAAACCAAAAAACACAACCGAGCCCCAAACCTGCAACCAGCCGAAGGAAGCACCAGACGACAGCGACAAAATCCCTAAAAAACTCCCCGGAAAAATGTTCAAAACATTCAAAAACAAAAACAGTCCCGTAGAACAAACAGCCACTACCAAAGCATGAACTAATTGGTGACTCCGCAAACCCATTCCGATCGTTAAAGTGGCGATCGCAAAAGCCCCCAAGATCACCCCCTGCACACCACTAGAAGCTGTTGCTTCCATCCAGCACAAACCAGCCAACAAATAACCCTGAGCTCCCATCAATCCAGACAGCCAATACTGTTTTTGCTGGCGAAAACTCCCCGCATCCGTCAAACCGATCGCAGTTCCGAACCCTGCAAACCCAAACAGCAGCACTTCCGGCCCGACAGCGAAAGTCAAGTTAGGAATTAATTGCTGCAAACCTTGATTCAGAAAACTGGCAACTTCCTGGCCAATAGGCGAAGCATAACTCAAAACCAAACCGCCGATCGCCCCCGCACTTCCACCAACCCCGCCGAGCACCATTTCCCAGCCCGTATCGAGAGAAGCTACCACGATTTGGGCGATCGCGCCGAACAGCAAAACCGTCAAATTTGCCGTTTTTTGCGCCCCCGCTACCACTATTTGTCGGCAGAATTCCAAAACAGCTTGACCGGCTGGGGCAATCGCAATTTTGCCCTTACTCCTAGCATAAATCTCCTGCAAGCGCGATCGAACATCCCCAGCCGCAGCCGGACGCTGCTGCACATTCGATCGCACCATATCATCCAACAAATTCGCAAAAGCCGGACTTACAGACACAATATGTCGCCACCGCAACTCTCCCGTCATCGGATCTTCAATTTCAGCGGGATACTTCCCCGTCAGCAAATGAATGCAAGTCCGCCCCAGGGCATAAAAATCCGTCGCCGGTACCACACCGCCTCCCACAATTTGTTCCGGGGGACTGTATCCGGGCGAAATCAACCGCGTCGAGCTCGGAGAATCTTTCCCCACCGGTGCGCCACCGCCCATCTGTTTAACTCCCCCAAAGTCGATCGCCACCAATTGCAGTCCGCCCAAACCCTTGCTCAGCAAAATTTGTGGCGATTCCGCGTCTCGCAGCATCAAATTGCTCGGTTTAATGTCGCGGTGAATAATCTGACACCTGTGCAACTCCTCTAAAATATCCACAGCTTGACTCAGCCAACTAAACACCCATTCCTGCGGACACCCCTGAGAGTGTTCTTCGAGAATTGCTTCTAAAGTTTTGCCGTGAATCTTTTCCATGACCAAACAAGGCAAGTGCCTCGCTGTGACATTTCTATCCCCGCCTGAAAAATTTTGAGTTTTGACGTGAAAATAACCGTCCGGCTCGACTCTAGGGACACCTGAGTGCCGCAAACGTGCCAAAACCCAAGCTTCTTGCTCGAATAGTTTCAGGGCTTTCGGGGCAGTTTCGAGCAACACTTTCAGGACGCGATCGGTTTGAGTTTCTGTGTCCCAAACCGTGTATATGGCTGCAAAACCCCCGGAACCGAGAACTTCTAAAGGAACGTAGCGATTTTTTAGCCGCAGCGGAGTCCCACAATTCTGACAAAAATTGTTGCCCCAAGTCTGAGGGTAAGGCCTTGGGCAATCTGGATTGATGCAGTGGACGGCTTTTGAAGGGGGATGGGGCACAACCAGAGTAGAAATGGGGCTAAATATCCATACTAGACTTACGTGCAGCTAACCCAGAAACCCGGTTTTAAGCGAGGTTTAATTGCTGTAACGACGGATTTGCGTTGGTTTATACACCAGGTTGCTGCACAAGTCCCTGTCCATATTATGTGCTATGGTGCGGATTTTTGACTTGGTGGTCAGTCAGTCGATTTTAGATTTTAGATTTTGGATTGAAGAATTGAAGAATTGCTGGATTACTTGCCGATCGCACTTGCGACTTCAGAAACCCGGTTTCTTTGTAGATTTCTCGTTAATAAACGTAAATTTTTCGTAGAAACCGGGTTTCTCGCCCCCCACGAGATTTGAGATTTTGGATTTGAGATTTTGGATTGCAGACTGAATTGCAGTTGAGATCGATTTCAACTACAACCACGAAATCTAAGTATTTATAACTAATTCCCAATTTCCCAATTCCCAATTTCCCATTCCCAATTACCAATTCTGATTTTCCAGGATCAAATTCTTTACATAAACCTTATTTATCGGTTGTTTGGCTTGCTGCAAAATATCTTTCGCGCGATCGAACTTCCCCGCCCCCTCTGCGATCCCTAGCCTTTCCCCCTGCATCCTTCGCCGCTTGCATTTTATAAGATATGTTACAAAACATTGCCTAATGTAAAGTAAAATAAACAATACTTATGAGGATTAAAAGAATATTAAAATTTTAGAGCACCAGTTTATTGATATATTTTTAACAGCCTGCGATCGGGCAAAAAAATTAAGCGAATACTAGGAAGCGAGATATGGCTTACGCGCAAACCCAAACTCAATCAAAGGCTGGGTATAAAGCCGGAGTTCAAGACTATAAACTAACGTATTACACGCCGGACTACACGCCGAAAGATACAGATATTTTGGCAGCATTCCGCGTCACACCTCAGCCGGGAGTTCCCCCAGAAGAAGCTGGAGCTGCTGTGGCCGCCGAATCTTCCACTGGTACATGGACAACTGTTTGGACTGACCTCCTGACCGACCTCGACCGCTACAAAGGTCGCTGCTACGACATCGAACCAGTTCCTGGTGAAGACAACCAATACATCTGCTTCATCGCCTATCCTTTGGATTTGTTTGAAGAAGGTTCCGTCACCAACTTGCTGACCTCTTTGGTCGGTAACGTATTCGGTTTCAAAGCTCTGCGCGCCCTGCGGTTGGAAGACTTGCGGGTTCCCATTGCTTACCTGAAAACCTTCCAAGGCCCTCCTCACGGTATTACCGTTGAGCGGGACAAATTGAACAAGTATGGCCGTCCTTTACTGGGTTGTACAATTAAGCCCAAATTGGGTCTGTCTGCTAAGAACTACGGCCGTGCCGTTTACGAAGTTCTACGCGGCGGTTTGGACTTCACCAAAGACGACGAAAACATCAACTCGCAACCGTTCATGCGCTGGCGCGATCGCTTCCTGTTCGTTCAAGAAGCTATTGAAAAATCCCAAGCAGAAACCGGCGAAGTCAAGGGCCACTACCTCAACGTAACCGCCCCTACCTTTGAAGAAATGATGGAACGGGCTGAGTTCGCCAAAGAAATCAAAACCCCGATCATCATGCACGACTACCTAACCGGTGGTTTCACTGCAAACACCAGCTTGGCCAAATGGTGCCGCAAAAACGGTATTTTGCTGCACATTCACCGCGCTATGCACGCTGTGATCGATCGTCAAAAAAACCACGGTATCCACTTCCGCGTGCTTGCCAAGTGCTTGCGGATGTCCGGCGGCGACCACCTGCACTCCGGTACAGTTGTGGGCAAACTCGAAGGCGAAAAAGGCATCACGATGGGCTTCGTAGACTTGATGCGCGAAGACCACATCGAAGAAGACCGCAGCCGCGGTATTTACTTTACCCAAGATTGGGCCTCCATGCCTGGTGTCATGCCAGTAGCTTCCGGTGGTATCCACATCTGGCATATGCCAGCCTTGGTTGAAATCTTCGGCGACGACTCCTGCTTGCAGTTCGGCGGCGGCACCTTGGGACACCCTTGGGGTAACGCACCTGGTGCAACAGCTAACCGCGTTGCTTTGGAAGCTTGCGTCCAAGCTCGTAACGAAGGCCGCAACTTGATGCGCGAAGGCGGAGACATTATTCGCGAAGCTTGTAAGTGGAGCCCTGAATTGGCTGTTGCTTGCGAACTCTGGAAAGAAATCAAGTTTGAGTTCGAGGCAATGGATACCGTTTGATGATTTTGGGTTTGAGATTTTAGGTTTTAGGTCGCAAACTTGCTGGGAAGTCTTTATCTTTGAAGAAGATTTACTTGTAAGTTTGCATCCAAAATCTAAAATCCAAAATCTAAAATTTGAGGGAGCTGGGGTCAAAAATGGATCTCAAACAAGTTGCGAAAGACACCGCTAAGGTGCTGGCAAGTTACCTAACCTATCAATCCGTGCGGATTGTGGTCGCTCAGTTGAGCGAAACCAATCCTGCTCAGGCAATCTGGTTGAATGACTTTTCCACGAAGGGCAAAATCCAAGATGGAGAAGCTTACATTCACGAGCTGCTGAGGGAAAATCAAGATTTAGGATTTCGGATCATGACTGTGCGAGAATATCTGGCTCACGATGTGACGGAATTTTTGCCAGAAATGGTTTTTACTGGCATTCAACAGTCGAATATGGAACACAGACGCCAGCATTTGGAGCGAATTACGCAGCTTAATTGGTCTGTTTCTAGCAGTCATCCTGAAGCATCAATAGATTCTGAACCGAATCTAGATAATTTGTCGAGTTAATCGATCGACAAGTGCGATCGAACACACACCTTAGAGATACAAAAAATGAAGACTTTACCTAAAGAGCGTCGTTACGAAACTCTGTCCTATTTGCCCCCGCTGACAGACGCCCAAATTGCCAAGCAACTGCAATACATCCTGGATCAAGGCTACATTCCCGGCGTAGAATTCAACGAAACCTCTGCCCCTGAAATGCGCTACTGGACTTTGTGGAAATTGCCTTTGTTTGGTGCTCGCAGCGTCCAAGAAATCATGAGTGAAATTCAAGCTTGCCGCCAAGAAAATTCTCAGTCTTACATCCGCGTCATGGGTTTTGACAACGTGAAGCAATGCCAAGTGCTGAGCTTCATCGTGCACAAGCCAAACACCAGAGGCTACTAAGTTTTAACAGCTCTATTTTTTAGAGAAAAAGTTAGCTAAAAATTGAGGTAGGGAATTCTCCCTGCTTCATTTTTTTTTATGCAGAAGACTCGGCGGTTGAAACCGCATCTATACAGTTGAAGACTCGGCGGTTGAAACCGCGTCTATACAAACAAAACCCGCGGAGGCGGGTTGAAGATTGGATTGCTAGAGTTTACAAATAGCTTTCAAAACTTGCAGCAACACAACTGAAGATTCGGGTTCCATCAAAGTCAGAAAGGGCATTAACTGATAGGTGGGCGGATTGCCGCGACGGATATTAACGAACTGATAAAACTCTCCGCTGGTTGCCATTCCCCAGACTGACTCTTGATA
Organism: Microcoleus sp. N9_A1; assembly: GCF_036701795.1. NCBI lineage: Bacteria > Bacillati > Cyanobacteriota > Cyanophyceae > Oscillatoriales > Microcoleaceae > Microcoleus > Microcoleus sp. N9_A1. The sequence goes on along the minus strand of NZ_JAUBRI010000019.1, from coordinate 3,685 downwards.
TTCTAAACTTTTATAGGCATAAGTTAGCAGTTGGGGCAAACCAGCACGCGGAGCAATTAGACTGTTTTTAGATTCTATTACTAAAATCCAAAATCCTATATCAGCGGCGATTTGTTTTTCTTTATTGATTGCTAAGATGTCAAATCGACCTGTAATCGTTGTGTCTTCATCTTCTATAGTTATGTTAGCAATGTCTTGTTCTAGACTCATCTTGATTGGGCGGCGGTAGAAGCCAGCCAATCGCATTAAGGGAAACGTAGTTAAAGCCTGTACCAGTCCTTCAGAGACTCTTTCCACTAAGAGGTATTCGCGAAAATCGTTGCGGATTTGGGCGAGTTCTAACTGTTCTATCTCTGTTAAGGATTCTAAGGATAAAAAATTTGTGTACGTGTCATTATTAAGCTGCTCTTGGAATTTCAAAAATTGACTGACTTCACCGAGCGTTATATTTTTGGCGTTAATAGTTGTTGTCATGTTTGATAGTTATTTAAGTTTTAGCTATAATTTTAACATAGAGATTGCGGTGATCGAGTAGCAAAATCCATGACCCCGAAAGAAGCACGAGAATTATCTATCAGTTTAAAACTTCCTGAATTAGTAGGAAATGCCTTAGAGATTCAGCAAGCAGAAATCATTAGAGCAGAGAAACTTCAACAAGTTCCCTTTTTCGAGGCTGAGTGGGAAATGTTTATGACTGAGATTGAGAATAAAGGTTACTATGACAACTCTCTCCAGCTACTCAAACAAAGTGATGTTGCTAAATTTTGGATAAAATACCGTGAATTAGATTTTTGGCAACTCCTAAAGCTTTTTCAGTAAAGTTGCACATTCACCATTTAATCTATTTTAATCTATTCTCTCCATCACAATACAGTCAACAATTTCGTATCCCCAATTATAATGTTTATTTGCCATTTGCTTGGCCATGTCATATTCACCTAAATAACACAGTTCAGCTAACTTTTGATACCCCTCCTCTTTCTCTTGCTGCCATCTTTCCCGGCGCAGCCTTTTTCTTTCTGCTTCTGAGAGAGAAGGTCTTTCTAAACCAAATACATCTATTTCGCTAATTCGTTGCATGGTTGCCTCCTAAAAAGGAATTGATTCTACGATCTCACCGTCAACTATTTCGTAGCCCCATTCTGGATGTTCGGTGATTTGTTTTTCAACTATACTCCGACCCATCGGAGTTTTGCAAGCTTTCTGCAAAGATTCAATACTGGGATCTTCAACAACTGAATTTGACTCTTTTTCTTCACTTTCCTGTTGTTTTAAAGTTCTGGGGGAAAGGGTGTTAGCAGTCGATGGTGTGAGGGAAATTTGAGGTGCGATCGCTTCCAGTTTCTTCATGACACTTTCTTTGGTAAATTGAGGTTTTTCTGTAAAGGAAGGTGGCAGATAGGGTGTCTGCACTCCTAGGTTTTTGGCTTTGAGTGCATCGTCAGCAATACGATCGCACTTTCGCAAAAAACCCTCCCACAAATCCTTCCCCAACACTGGATTTCTCAAATCAGCGCGGGCTCTAGAGACTGCTGCTTCCAGCGGTTCGCCCTTGTGTACATAATACTGAATTCGCTCCTCTTCAAAAGCAGGATAAGGCACTTCTGGCTCGATTTCCCAATCCCGCTGGACTTTCTGACTTTCTCCTAACGGAATTCCGGCGATAAATTCCTCCCAAAAAGCCGAGGTTAAGCCTTTTGTCATCCTGTCAATAATGTTAAATGCCCATCCCGAAGGATTGCCAAACCATAAATTACGTTCTTTGGCATATTCTTCTAAAACCCGCTGAAAGTTGTGCAATTCTTCTTGGGAATTCCAAGGCCCGCTAAATTGGTAATGAGGCGTGACAGCAACGGCTATTTGCTGGCGGGGTTGCCCGAAATATTTGTCTGTTTTAACTACATGATTTGGGGGTGATGTTTCGCGGAAAATTTCTACAGGGTGATTGTTGTTTTCGCGACTTATCGGTGTTATAATATCTGGCGGATTCGGTGTCCAAAAGTTATTAAGTTTTTCCTCGAAAGCGTCAATGTCCGCCCAGAGTTCTAGGGTGTCCGTGTTGGGATTTGTTAATTTTTCTTTCAGGAACGATCGCACTTTGAGCAGGCGTCTCGCGAGTTCTTGTTCTTCGTGATTTAAACCGGTGGCTTTTTCAATTTCGCTGCTGTTGGTTTTCACCCATTCGGCAGAGTTGGAGTGTTGTGATTGCCATTGTAATAATTGGCAAAGAAAAATGCTCGCCGCGACTCCGCCGGTAATTGGAGCAAGTTTGGGATAGTAGATGGCGGGATTTCCGAGATTTCCTAAAAATATTCCTATTTTCATTTTGTATATTCTTAATTCCCTTGAATTTTAGGGTTATTATTGGCGCAGCTTAGCTTGAATTTTAGGGGGCGCATCGGGCCAACTTGCCTCGACTAAACTAGCATGGAGAAACTTAAGATTTTCTTTAAGCTTCTGTGTATTCCTGACTGAATGGAGTTTCTAGAGTAAAAACGGGGATCGCTTATTCGATCGCCTGATTGACAGGACTGAGTTAAACGTAATAATAAATTATTTACTGTACCGATCCTCCCAAAATGAATCCAGAACGCCAAGAGGCTTATTTGAACTTGATCGAGCGAGTGCTTACCTGTCCCAACGGCCAAGAGCCAGAGGTTTTGAGTTCGTGTTCCGATTTAATTGATGCGGGATTTGTGCAAATGCTAATCCAGATATCGGCTTCAATGGCGCGCGAAGGTGACGAAGATACTGCTAATTTTTTAGTGCAACTTGCACGTTTGCTGGGGAAATCTTTGGCTTTGTCGCCGGATTTTGTGCCGGCTGGGTACAGCAGTGCACAGGGATAGAGCAAAAGTGCGATCGGCTCGTTATATGATGTTTTGGGAAATAAGGGCGATTCCGTACCCTTCGGGATAGCTTTGCTTCACCTAATTTTTAAATGCAGCTATGGCTTTACAGTTTATATTCGAGAGGCTCGCAAAACCCATTCACCCCAGTTTTAAATACATAAATAATCACCGAAGTGACCAAAATATCAGGGCAAATTTTTGCTGCAACTAAATCTCTAAATGCTGCATTCAATTGTCCGTTTGTCAACTCTTCTTTAACCTCTGATTTGCAGATAGCAACGCGGCATCTTTTAGCCAATCCGTCTAACCAATTTTCCGAGATATTCGGTTCTTGTCCGGCTTGAATTGCTAGAGATATCGCTGCATCTTCGATGTTACCTTCGCAATCTTCGATTGCGTCTAGGGCTTTTAGGGCTTCGGGATATTCGGCTAATTGTGAGCGAAATTGGGCAATTTGTTGTGAGGTAATAATCACCATATTATTTTCCTGTGTTCTCTGATGGTGGGATTAGCTTAGCAATTAAAGTGGATATTATAGCATTTTTTTGATTGAGGTGGGAATTGCGCGATCGAACTTAATTACATTTCCCAATGATATTTTGCACTTCGCAATAGTCCGCTGGGGTTTAAATCCCCATCTTACAGCTTAAGTCCGGGCGATGAGGACTGATGTTGAAATTGACAAAAAGTGCGACTAAAATAGGTTTGTAGGACTCATATTTATGGGGCAATACGGTTTACTTAAGGCTTTTTGACGAATTTCTTAAGTCAACCATAAGGCGGTAGGGGCGGCTTGGGCGAGCGAATTTATGAAATAATCGACTGTATCAAGG
>NZ_JAUBRI010000018.1:0-111608 GCF_036701795.1 Microcoleus sp. N9_A1 | reverse complement strand
GCCTCGTTCGATAGCTGTTTTAGGTCGGGGAGTTTTTCCATTCCTTTATCTAATGTCTATCTTGTCTTCTTGTCAAGGGGGTTGAGCAATTACAATTATTGATATCAAACAGTAGCAGACTCTGAGGTAATATAAATCCCGATGGTTCCTCTGTCAAAAGCTTGTTATATATTTCATCGGCTTTGTCAAAGCATTCTTGAGGTAAAAATCTCAAGGTTGAGGCAGCAATATATTGTTTTTCTAGTTCAAAACTAATCCACTTTCTTGATAGTTCTTCTGCTGCGTGACCAGTCGTATTAGAACCAGAAAAAATATCTACTACTAAATCTCCCGGTTCAGTAAGAAAATTGATAAAGAATGACGGTAATTTTTTGGGGAAACGTGCCGGATGCACCTTAACATTAATCTCTTTGCATAAGCGCAGGTATTGAGAATTACTATCCGCATTAGAATATTCTAGCAAATTAGATGGCAGAGCACCTCCATTATCTTTGGCAAATTTATCGCTAATCTGATGACCGGAAGGACGTTCCTTGGGAGTATAAAATTCATCAGCATTTTTCAAGAGTTTTTTCATTCTCTCAGAATACTCTACTTTAACTTTAGTAATATTTGCTTGAGGCTGATTCGTTTTGGAAAGCCACCAAACAGGATTAACAGAGTCTTTTGCCCGAATTTTCCGTTTATTCACCCACTCTATAGGAGATGGAAGTTTTGAAGGATTAAACCAGAAAAACTCTTGAGCAAGTTTAAATCCATACTCGTCGCATAACCTAATAAGCACGCGGTAATTATACAGCGACCTTACGGGTATCCCTTTTTGATAAGCACCGCCAAGGTCTATCACAAAACTTCCCGTGTCCTTGAGAACTCTTTTAATTTCCGGTGCAAATCCCAGTAACCAGTCAACATATAAGTCTTGGTCTTCATTTCCATAACTTTTTTTACGTTGTAGTGCAAAAGGAGGGGATGTCATCACCAAATCAACAGAATTACTAGCAAGAGAATTGAGCAGATGAAAAGAATCTCCCAGATAAGCTTGACCGTACTTGGTGCTATAAACTGGGGCGGGCAAAATATTACTCATATCTAATTGAACATTATTGCAAGTTACAAAATACAGAGTGCGATCGATTTTATGGTCATTCTAGCTTAACTCGTACTGAAAGTACGAGTAAACCCGTACTCTCAGTACCTTCTTTAAAATGTAAATTCTTCGTACCATTCAAAAATCGAACTGTCAGTACGTTTTTGTAAATGGTAAAGGGTATGAATTACAAGGAAGCTAGACAACTGTTTGCGGCCAAAGTAAGTCAGTTGCGCCGAGAAAAAAGGATGACACAGGAGGAGTTAGCAGAACTCGCAGATAAGACTACTGACTATATCAGTTTATTGGAGCGGGGTGAAAGATCGCCATCCTTTGAAGTCATTCTGAATCTCGCTGAAGCTCTAGACGTACCAGCTAGTTATTTATTAAGTTTTAGCCAAAGCGGTGAAAGTACGGCTATCCTTAATACCCTGATAGCTGAGCCAGTTTCTCCTTCGGTAGTGGAGCCGGTTGAAGAGCCTATTACTACAGAAAACGAACGCAGTTCAGATGCTAAACGGCTAGAAGATGCGATGAAAAGCATCCAAGAATTGCAAAATATGGCTAGTGAATATGGTATTGCGGATATTTTTCAAGATAACGGGGGATAGACTTTACAGTTATTAATCCTTTTAGGGCTGCGGATATCGCCTGGACGAGAAGGAAACGATGCTATTGATGCTGAAGGAAAAGAATACGAACTTAAAACAAGAAATATTGCTCTCAATAGAAGCGGTGGGGTCACTACTCACCATCATTTGAATGAAATTATACTTAACAAATATCGCAGAGTTGAAGGTTGGTATATTGGACTGTATGAAGGCATAACTCTCAAAGAGATTTATAAACTTACACCTGAAATGCTGGAACCTAAATTTAAAGAATGGGAAGAAAAGGTGAGGCTAAGAAACGAACCGCTAAACAATCCTAAAATTCCCTTAAACTTAGTTAGAAAAGGGCAACTTGTCTACTCTCGCAGTAAAGAATAGTTGCCCTGTCAATCCTTAAAGAAGATTAGGTTGTATTTGTGTAGCGTAGCAGTGATATATGACTGACAAGTACAGACTTTTACACTCAAATAACCACGAAATTAACCAACTTTCCCGGCACCACAATTACCTTTTTAATCTCCTTACCTTCCAGGTGACGCTTGGCTACTTCCGACTCGCGAGCAAACTTTTCCAAAGCAGCTTTATCAGCACCTGAAGGCACTTGAATTGTGCCACGAGTCTTGCCCATAACTTGAATTACCAGCGTAATTTCATCGGTAACTAATGCAGAAGCATCCACACTCAGCCAAGTTTGCGTATGCACCGATTCACTGTTACCAGTATTATGCCATAATTCATCAGCAATATGCGGCGCAAAAGGCGCTAACAAGCGAATCAAAGTGTTGATTCCTTCTGCATAAATTGGCGAATCTTTACATTTAGCATCATGCAAAGCATTGCTGAGTTTCATCATTTCAGAAACAGCAGTATTGAACTGATAATCGCCATCCAAATCTTCGCTCACTTCCTTAATGGCAGTGTGAATCGCCCGCCGCAAATCCTTCTCAGGTTTACTTAAAACCTCTTCCTCTCCCCCTTCGCAAGGGGGGGCAGCGGGGGGTGAACCAAACTCTGTCACCAATCGCCAAACGCGATTTAAAAAGCGAAATTGCCCTTCCACATCAGCGTCATCCCACTCCAAATCCTTCTCTGGCGGCGCTTTGAATAAAATAAACATTCGCGCCGTATCTACCCCATATTTGCCCATAACTTCCAAGGGGTCAACGCCATTGTATTTGGATTTGGACATTTTCTCGTAGAAGACTTCCAAAGCTTCGCCAGTTTGCGGATCTTTAGGATTTTCCTGGTCTACATCTGATGCAGCAACGTATTTGCCAGTCACAGGATTTTTGTAGGCTTTTGCTTGCACCATGCCTTGAGTTAATAGGCGTTTAAATGGTTCATCGCAATTGATTAAACCCCGATCGCGCAAAACCTTAGTAAAGAACCGCGAATACAATAAATGGAGGATTGCGTGCTCGATCCCGCCGACATATTGGTCAACTGGCATCCAATCATTCGTCTTCGCAGAATCAAAGACTTGCTCTTGATTTTGAGCATCAGGATAGCGCAAAAAATACCACGATGAATCCATAAAAGTATCCATCGTATCCGTTTCCCGCTGCGCCGGAGTCCCGCAACTTGGACAAGGAACGTTTACCCATTCTGGCATCTTTCCCAAGGGCGAACCTTTACCAGTAAATTGTACATTTTCCGGCAACAATACGGGTAAATCAGATTGCGGAACTGGGACTGTTCCGCAATTAGGACAGTGAATTACCGGAATCGGAGCGCCCCAATAACGCTGGCGAGAAATTAGCCAATCTCTCAAGCGATATTGCACTCGCGCTTTGCCACAACCTGAATTTTCGGCAGCTTTAATTATTGCTGCTTTGCCTTTAATTGAATCCATGCCGTTGAAGCTTTCGGAATTAATCATAATTCCTGGTTCGGTGTAAGCTTCCGTCAGCGGAACTTCATCATCTGCGACAATTACTACTTTAATTGGCAGTTGATATTGATTGGCAAATTTGAAATCTCGCGTGTCGTGGGCTGGTACTCCCATAACTGCGCCGGTGCCGTATTCGTACAGCACATAATCGGCAATCCAAATGGGGATTTCTTCGCCGTTGAAAGGATTGATTGCTTTGCCGCCTGTGGGGATGCCGCGCTTTGGTTTATCTTCGGCTGTGCGATCGATCTCGCTTTGCAGTGCAACTTCTTTAACAAAGGTTTCGACGGCTGCTTTTCTGTCTGGTGTAGTAACGCGATTAGTTAATGGATGTTCCGGCGCTAAAACAAGGTAACTAACGCCGTAAACTGTATCGGGACGTGTGGTGAAAACGGGGATTTTTTCATCCATTCCGACAATCGGAAATTCTAAGTAAGCGCCGACTGATTTGCCGATCCAGTTGGCTTGCATTAATTTGACTCTTTCTGGCCAATTTGGCAATTTGTCTAAGTCGTTTAATAACTGTTCAGCGTAATCGGTAATTTTGAGGAACCACTGCCGCAATAATTTGCGCTCGACTTTGGCACCGGAACGCCAGGAACGACCTTCGTTATCTACTTGTTCGTTTGCTAAGACTGTTTGGTCTATGGGGTCCCAATTAACTGCGGCTTCTTTTTGATAAGCTAATCCTGCTTCTAAAAATTGCAAGAAAATCCATTGAGTCCACCGATAATAATCAGGAGAACAAGTTGTAACTTCTTTTGTCCAGTCGAAAGAAATACCCAGACGGCGAAATAAGCCTTTCATTTGGGCAATGTTTTGATAAGTCCATTGTGCGGGGGGAATTCCGCGCTCGATGGCGGCATTTTCTGCGGGCAAACCAAAAGCGTCCCATCCCATTGGATTGAGTACGCGATAGCCTTGCATCCGCTTGAGTCTGGCAATTACATCGATGATTGTGTAGTTGCGGACGTGTCCCATGTGCAGGTTTCCCGACGGGTAGGGGAACATGGATAAGGCATAAAATTTAGGCTTTTGGGTATCTTCTGGCATCTGGTCTAAGTTTTGCTCAGCCCATGTCTGCTGCCATTTTTCTTCTATGGATTGGGGGTTATATCTGGAATCCACAACAATTGCTCCGTGTAGGATTTACTAATGTTTGCTTGAACATTTTGGCACATTCAAGGGGCTTCGATTCGGATTTTTCTGAGCTCCAAGGATTTTGGCTCAAATATATGTATTATATATTGTAGTATAGGTAATTTGAGCTGGGGGGCGATCGACCAAATCTCCCCGTTCGCCCTGAAAAAAGTAAATAACTGCAATCTGCAGCAACCCGATTTCTTTAAAAAACCGGGTTTCTACTCGTTGTTTGGGCTTATATGCTATCTGGGTCGATGTTTAATTCGCGCAGTTTGGCGGCTAAACGTTCGGCCCGCTGCGAGGCTTGTTCGGCGCGCTGCGAGGCTTCTTCGGCACGTTCTCGCTCTAGTAGTCGCTCTGCATTTATTTCGGAAGGGGAAAGAAACTTTTCTCCATCAGGTTTATAAATTTCTAACCCTGATTCTGGTAACTCAAACCGCACTCCCAGTCTCGGACTTATCCATCCCTCCATTGGTTCAATTGGTTCTAAGGTTCCTTCAATTCTTTGCCAACCTGCCAACTCATTTATTTCGGGGTCGTAAAGGTAATATTCCTCAACTCCATAGCGATTGTAAAATGAAAGTTTTTTGTGTATTTTTGTGTTGCTGTCGTTGTGGGAGCGAATCTCAAAGACGACTTGGGGAGGGATATTATCTTCGCCAAATTGTAGGTAGGAACGGCGCTCGCCTTTTGGTCTACCAAATATTACCATCGTATCTGGTGCTTGAGAAATGTCATTTCTTCTCTCAACCGGATACCAGAGTAAATCGGCTGCTACAAACACGTTGGGGTCATCTTGAAACAGCGATTCGCAACCTTCTTTGATGGTGACAATTAATTTGTATTGAATTGTACTTTCTGCCATTGGTTGACCGTCGCTGGATGGATAAATGATTTCTTCGGTTGTGACTTGCATTGTGGTTGTCTCCGAGAAGTATCTATGCTTGATTATACTATTATTTGAAGTAGGTATATCGGGTCAGAATGCGGCAGTGTTATTTGCCTGACAAGAATGTTCACAATAGCGAACAGCGGCGCTTCAAAGCTGCTTGCAAAAAAGTGTTGTACTGTTTTTCCTTAATAGTATAAGCTCCGAATCTTTCCAAGTGCGGATTGTTCATTTGAGCGTCGAACATCAGATAAGATCGATCGCGCAATCTCTCCACCAGCTTCACCATCGCCACCTTAGAACCCTCGGGAATTCGGTAAAACATCGACTCCCCAATAAACGCACCGCCGATCGACAATCCGAGAATACCGCCCGCCAATTCGTCGCCGCACCAAGTCTCGAAGCTGTAAGCCCAACCGGCCTCATACAAACCCCAGTAAATCTGCTTGAGCTCCTTAGAAATCCAAGTCGTTTCGCGATCGGCACAACCCTCAACCACCGCCCCAAAATCGCGGTTCACAGCCACCGAAAATCGATTTTGATTGATTTGGCGACGCAGGGATTTCGGATAGGTAAATCTTTCATCTAGGGGAATCAGCGCCCGCTGCCGGCTCGAATACCACCCCAAACTTTCCTCGCCGTCATTTGCCATCAAGAAGTAGCCTTGTGCATATCCTTGTATAATTGTCGGTATATCATATTGCATATATTTATCAGTTGTCATTTGTCAGTTAACTTTTCAAAGTCAACATTAGCAATTAGGAATAATCATGTCTGAAACCATCGAACCTATTACCTTACCGCCCGCCAAAAACCCTGAGCAAGAAGGCCAATGGCTTCAACAAACGCTGCTGGCATGGCTAGACTCCGAGTTTATCCCAGAAGCAGCCAACCAGCAAATAGCTAAAAGGGCTGCCCAAATCTATGTCCGCCAGCGTATGGAAGGCGAAAATGACGTGGGCAGCCTCGTAATTGCGATCGTCACCGAAATGCAGGCCTATGATTTTTCTAAAAGCTTCTACGGCGAATTTGCGATCGCCAATGCCGTCAGCGACTTGTTACTCGAAAGTCTCGGCATCGATAAATGCTGTGGCCAGTGAAGCAAGAAGGAGGAAAATTTAACTCATAAGTCTGAAACAAAAATCAACCCCAAACCTAATCCTGCCGATTAATTGTGAGTTTTTTTCTTCTTCCTTCCTTCCTTCTTCCTGACATCCGTTACATCTGTTACATCCGTTACATCCGTTACATCCGTTACAGAATCCGTTGCCGAACTTCCTTCTTTCTCGTGCTACCAGCTAGACTTCACAACACCGGGCAAAAGACCTTCGTGAGCCATTTCTCGCATCATGTTGCGAGACAGTCCGAAGTCACGATAGTAACCTCTGGGCCGTCCAGTTGCCCAGCAGCGGTTCCGCAAGCGAGTCCGCGAACTGCTGCGGGGTAGCTGTTGTAGTTGGCGGTGAATCGCCATTTTGTCCATCTGATTGTTAGCTTGGTCAAACTGGTCTTTCAGGTCTTCCCGCTTGTCGGCGTACTTGTCTACGAGTCTCTGGCGCTTTTTCTCGCGCTCGACCATGCTCTTCTTAGCCATAATCTGTTGATATCCTTAGATAAATCACAATCTACTATTTTACTATATTTTGGTCATTTCGGATCGCTTTTATTTGAATTACTTTTTTTCTTAACAAGATTTTTAGCAACCGGCAAGATGCCTTTTCCACCATAACTCCAGATTTTTAGTAACAGGCAAGATGCCTTTTCCACCATAACTCCAGATTTTTAGTAACAGGCAAGATGCCTGTTCCACAATTATTCAACATTTTTGGCAACAGGCAAGATGCCTGTTCCACAATTATTCAACATTTGTGTGGTACAGGCATCTTGCCTGTACTTAACATTTGTGCAACACCTAACTATTAGTAGAAGGGCACAAATCTGCAATAACTCATTTTTTTGTGGTACAGGCATCTTGCCTGTACTTAACATTTGTGCAATACCTAACTATTAGCAGAAGGGCACAAATCTGCAAGTTCGCAAATATTGCAAGCCGGATTTCTGGCATTACAAACCGCCCTGCCGTGATAAACCAACCGAATCGACCAATTTTCCCAATCCGGCTGCGGCAACAATATCATCAAATCCCGTTCGATCCGTGTAGGATCGGTATGTTCGGTCAATCCCAAGCGTTGAGTCAAACGTTTGACGTGAGTGTCTACCGTCACGCCCATATTAATACCAAAAGCGTGAGCGAGAACGACATTAGCTGTTTTGCGGGCAACTCCGGGCAATTCTAGCAGCAGTTCCATCCGCTGCGGCACTTGATTGTTAAATTTATTGACGATCGCCCAACAAGCACCTTTAATATTTTTAGACTTATTGCGATAGAAACCAGTCGATCGCACGAGACGTTCCAATTCTTCTAAATCAGCATTTCCCAAAGCAACCGCATCGGGAAAACGCTCAAACAAAGCCGGCGTTACCAGATTTACGCGATCGTCCGTACACTGAGCCGAGAGAATCGTCGCCACCAGCAACTGCACGGGAGTTTCGTAGTTGAGAGTGCAAGGAGCTTCTGGATAGAGGCGTTTGAGGCGAATCAGAATTTCGAGCGATCGTTGTTTTAAACTTAACTTTTTAGTCATTAGTCAGTAGTCATTAGTCATTAGTCAGTAGTCATTAGTCATTTGTTATTTGTTTTTAACTTCCAGGCACGACCGGGGAACCCATAACCAGAGGATCTGCCTCGCTGGCGGAGGAAAAAAAGGAGAGGGAAAAACAGGAAAATAGGAAAAGGGAAAAGTAGGGATAATTCTTCCTTCTTCCTTCTTCCTGAAATCCGTTACATCCGTTACATCCGTTACATCCGTTACAGAATCCGTTGCCGAACTTCCTTCTTCCTGAAATCCGTTACATCCGTTACATCCGTTACAGAATCCGTTGCCGAACTTCCTTCTTCCCTCTGCCTTCATTTACTATTGCATGAAATTTCGCAAATCAAACCCAGTCAAATTAGCAGTATCGCGAATAATCAAGAAAATTCCCAAACCCAGCAACAACACCAAACCAGTCTGCATGACATTTTCCTGAATGCGGTTTGGTAGAGGCTTGCCCCGCAGTCCTTCTATCAATAGAAAAGCTAGCTGACCGCCGTCCAAAGCAGGTAAAGGCAAGATATTAATCACAGCCAAATTGATGCTAATTAACACCGCATACTGAAACAAACTCGCAGCATCCGATCGCGCAATCCCTGCACCAATCGCCACAATCGCCACAGGCCCGGACAACTTGTCGGCAGTCTGGCTGAAATTGCTAAGTAACTGCCCGAAACCTTGAACCGTCAGCACCACAATCCGCTCAAATTCTTTGGCGGCCTTGCTAAACGCCTCTACAAATCCGGCCCTCTGCCGCACGACAGTGCCGTTAGAAGTTAGTTGCACGCCAATGCGACCTTTGCCGTCGGGCGACAGTTCAGGAGTTACTGTCACCACAAATTTTTGTTCTTGGCGCTGAATTTCCAACGCTAGGGGTTGGTTGGGATGATCTTGGATTGCTGTGACCAATAATTTGATTGCTTCGCGGGAAGCGCCCAATTCCTTGCCGTCAACAGAAAGAACAACGTCGCCCGATCGAATTCCGGCTTGTTTCGCCGCCGAACTGACTTCTGCGGCGACTTCCGGGACTTTAACTCCCGGTAGGTAGTTCATTTCTGCAGCGCCGACAGTACCCAATTGCACCACCAGCAGGAAGTAAGCAAAAATCAAGTTGGCAATTACCCCTGCACTAATGACGATCGCCCGATCGAGCACGGGGCGATTTTTGAGCAAATTCGGGTCATTTGGGGGAATTGTACTGTCTGGATCGTCGTCCGGGAAACCCACGAAACCTCCCAGGGGAAAGGCGCGGAGGGCGTATTCAGTTTCCGGGCCTTGGTACTTCCAGAGGATGGGCCCGAAACCGATGGAGAAACGGTTGACGTGGATGTGTTGAAGTCTCGCCGCCAAGAAGTGGCCGAGTTCGTGAACGACAATCAAGATACCTAAAACTGCGATCGCTGCCAAAACTGACATGAAGGATTCCACTAACACTTTTACTGGACTTTGATTTATTTTAATGTCTTTTTAATATCGGTGGCTTCGGAGCGGCAATTTTCAGTCAAACTGGAAGATGGTGTTTTTGTCGGAAGTCCGGGCGCTGCGATCGACCCGACGCTGCCAAACCGATCGCGCGATCGTACCTGAGTTTACCTCTAAAACCCATTCCCATTACCAATTCCCTATTACAAATTCCCGATTACCAATTCCCAATTATGAAAGACACTTCTTTGAATATTATCGCTATTTCTATCTTTGCCATCACCGTTTCAATATTGTTGGGGCCCCTATTCAACTTGCCAGAAGCCGTACCTGCGATCGCCACTTTTTTCCTGTTGGGGCTAGCCACCCTTGACAGTTTCCAGTGGCAAGGTCAAGGCGGTACTATTTTATTAGATTGGCTGGGAGGAACTTCCAAACAAAAGCGCGATCGTATCCTTCACCACGAAGCCGGACACTTCCTAGTTGCCCACCTATTGGGAATTCCCGTAACCAGCTACGCCCTCAACGCTTGGGAAGCATTTAAACAAGGTCAAACAGCCCAAGGCGGCGTCCGATTTGAAGACGAACAATTAGCATCTCAACTCCAAAGCGGCACACTTTCCGCCCAACTTTTAGACCAATACTGCACCGTGTGGATGGCCGGAATAGTCGCCGAAAAATTTGTTTACGGCAGTGCAGAAGGAGGAGCAGAAGACCGCACCAAAATTAGCGCAATTTTAACACAACTGCGCCGTCCCTGTTCCGAGATTCAACTCAAACAAAACTGGGGTTTGCTGCGAGCAAAAAACCTGATCGAAAGCCACAAATCAGCTTACGAAGCCCTAGTAGCAGCAATGGAAAAAAGAGCAACAGTTGCCGAATGCTGCGACATAATCCAGCAGAATTTATAGGATAAAAAAGATTACGCACTCTTGCCTTATAAACCAGGTTTCTCTGTAGATTTCTCCATCCAACCAAAAAAATGCGTAGAAACCGAGTTTAAGAGCGTATTATAGGGATTAAAAATTCATGTCAGAACCAAAAAATTTCCCAACAACACTGCAAACAGCGAACCCCAATACAGAAAAATTGTTGTGGCTGTTCGGTTTCCGGATCGACCCCGGCACCGAAATACCAAATCTATATACTCTAATTGTCTATGGAGAACAAGAGCCGCCCTTAGTAGCCGGCGGTCAACTTGTATTTTTTACCCGTCCAGAACTAGCGATTAACGCTCTCCAATTGTGCAATATCGATGTCAGCGAACTGGGAAACCCACCCACACAAATAGACGCTATTTGCGACATTGCAGAAACGCTGTACTTGCTCGATGCCGAAGATTTTGACGAGTCAGCTACTATCCTCAATTGTTTGAACGCGCTTTTCGATTTAGTGAAAGCTACTTTAATACCGATGCCAACGGAATACAAGCGCATACTTTATGATTTTGCAGACCATTTGAATATTGAGGAAGAGTTTGCAAGTTTTTTATACACAGAAGATATTCAGCGATCGGAAATTGTCAATGCCATTTTGTGGTGTGTGGGAGCAATTACAACAAAATCTAGATTGTTGACCCAGTAATTTAAGAAAAACTAGAATGTGAATCGATAATAGATAATATCGCCAAAGGAAATTGTGCCATGACTGTAACAGATTTACGCTTGTGGACTGTAGACGAATACCGCCGCCTGACCGAAACTGGCATTCTCAATCCCGATGAACGAGTCGAATTAATTGACGGGCAAATTATTTCAATGAGTGCAAAAAATCCTCCCCACGCAGCAACTAACCTCTGTGCAGCCTACTATCTCAGAAGTCTGCTGGCAGGACTTGCTTGAATTCGCATTCAATACCCGATCGCTCTTTCGTTATAATTCAGAACCAGAACCGGATATTGCTGAGCGTGCAAATCGACCCTCGGCTTTACCAAGATTTTCATCCCGCGCCCGACAATATTTTGTTATTAGTAGAAATAGCTGACACGACCTTAGAAACAGACCGCAAGCGGAAAGCATCGGCTTATGCTAAAGCGGGAATTACTGATTATTGGATACTTGATGTTAACACGCGGCAAGTTTATGTTTTTCGCGAACCGGGCGAGGCAAACTACCGATCAGAAACAGTATTTAATGAAGATATTTTTTTGTCAATGCTGGCATTTCCAGAAATAGAAGTTCAGATTTCGCAACTGTTTCCTTAAGTAGGGGCAGGTTTTACCAAAAATAATTGCCTAAAACCAATAATCTCGTAAACCTGCCCCCACCAACCTATAAATTACCAATTATCAATTACCAATTATCAATTCTTCAGAATAATCCCGATCGCTACAAAAAATTGCGTATTCGGGTCTAGCGCGAGTTATACTCCTACTACAAAGCCCCCACCTGCAAAATAACCCCGAAATCAAAGTTTATGAGCAACACTTCCGGGCCTCAACCAGCCGCCAACAACCCCGCAACACAAAAACTTAGCCTCTCGACAAAATTAGCTTACGGTGCCGGCGACCTCGGCCCGGCAATTACCGCTAATGTTTTGGCATTTTACCTCCTAGTTTTCTTTACCAATGTCGCTGGTTTACCTGCCGGCTTAGCCAGCAATATTTTGGTAGTTGGCAAGGTTTGGGATGCCATAAATGACCCGATTGTGGGGGTATTGAGCGATCGCACTTCTCACCCTTGGGGCCGCCGATATCCTTGGATAATATATGGTGGCATTCCCTTCGGCATATTCTTCTTATTGCAGTGGATTGTACCTAGCACGAATCACACAGTGTTATTTTGGTACTATGTTGCGATCAGCATTTTGTTCAACACCGCCTACACGGCTGTCAATCTTCCCTACACTGCCCTGACTCCAGAACTTACTCAAGACTACAACGAACG
Source organism: Microcoleus sp. N9_A1 (assembly GCF_036701795.1). NCBI lineage: Bacteria > Bacillati > Cyanobacteriota > Cyanophyceae > Oscillatoriales > Microcoleaceae > Microcoleus > Microcoleus sp. N9_A1. Next base: position 99,026 of record NZ_JAUBRI010000018.1, on the reverse strand, counting down.
CACTAGCCTTAATAGTTTTCGCTTTGCTTTCTCCATTGGTGGCAGCATCTTTTCATTAATCTTAGCTCTAATTATCTTTCGTGTATTTGAAAAGGACCCGAATCAACAATATTTAGTATTAGGTGCAATCTGTGCAGTTATCTCTGTCTTGCCTTTGTACTGGTGCGTTTTGGGAACTCGCAAGCACGTCGCAGCCCAACTATTAGAAAACGGCGAACTAGATAATTCTACATCCTTGCCACTAAAAGAACAGTTGCAGATTGCATTTAGCAATCGCCCTTTTTTGTACGTCATTGGAATTTATCTTTTTTCTTGGCTGGGAGTGCAGTTGACGGCTACTATTATTCCCTACTTTGTTGTTAACTGGATGCAACAGCCCCAGTACGTTTTTAGCTTGGTGGCGATCGCAGTTCAAGGCACTGCATTAATCATGCTATTTGTTTGGAGTAAACTCAGCGAGAGATACGGCAAAAAAGCCGTATATTTTATGGGCATGAGTTTGTGGATTATTGCCCAAGCTGGACTGTTTTTCCTCCAACCAGGACAAGTATTGCAGATGTACTTATTAGCAGTCATGGCAGGTGTCGGAGTTTCCACTGCTTATCTAATACCTTGGTCGATGATACCGGATGTGATCGAACTAGACGAACTGCAAACAGGAGAAAGACGCGAAGGCGTTTTCTATTCGTTTATGGTACTGCTGCAAAAAATCGGATTGGCAGGGGGTTTGTGGTTGGTAGGTCAAGCATTAGAAAGAGCTGGATTTCTATCTACAGTTCCGGGACAGCCGGCACCCGTACAGCCAGATTCTGCACTGTTTGCGATTAGAGTTGCGATCGGGCCACTGCCCACAATTGCTTTAATTGCTGGCATGATTCTTACATATTTTTATCCTATAACCCGCGAAGTTCATGCAGAAATATTGTTGAAACTTCGAGAAAGAAAAGCACAAAATCAGTAATCGCTAATAAGGAGTAGTTGGTAATTAGTAAAATCAAAAACTAACAACTACCGATAGCTAATCAGAGCGTGATCAATAGCAATCCTCCCATCCTGTGCAAACTCTTTTTTTTCTTTGACAATGTGTCATCTTCTTATTGCATCGGTTAATTCAAAAAAAAGCCCGTTGCGCGTTTCCCGAAAGGATTGCTATAACTTGCTCCGAGGGCGAATCAAAGCGATAGTTTTAGTAATAGCCCCGGAACGCAGAAACCTAGTTTTTTACGAAAAAGCATAAATCGCCCAGCGCCATCCGCCCCGGTAGAAAAACCCACAAGGCTTGAGTTGTTCGAGATGTCGATCGAGCCTGAAAACACAAATTATTAAATTTTATGTCTTTCGCGCACTATAGAGATGAGTTAGTGATATAATCGCAGCTGTCAATTAAGTATATAAACTTAATCAGTCATCCAGCTCCTCAAAAAGCTTATAATTAAAAGAAGAAACAGATTTTTCTAGGAAATTGATTCGATTAGTTGCCGTTCCCAAAAATCTGCTGAATGTGGCTAATTATATCTACATGGGAAATGCAAAACTTTTTAGCCGGTCAGTTAGCGCGTAAGTTAACAAGTGCTTCTGCCGTGGACTGCGAACCGAAAAATGGTATAGAGGACAAACCAATACCAGCGCAAGCGGCGGCTGAGGTGTTACGGTCAATTGTAAAAGTTTGGTAAAGTTATTGAACCCCCTGTCGCGAAGCTGAGCGACACCTGAAAAAGTTTGCTTCGTCGCCCGGAAACCCTAAATACAAGCACAACGCAGCAGAGCCAAATGCAGCCTGATATAACTCTCCAGCAGTTGTAAAAGAACTTTTGCCGCCGGCATAGCATAGGGATTTAGTTATTTTTGTATACTATGTGAAAGTAGTGAGAACTATTAGAAGGAAGTGGGCTCGACCAACCAATAATTTCGTGTGATATCCTTAAGCCAATGCTCAAAGTATCAACCCGAAGGCTTGCAGAAGAAAGCTGATTTTACCCACAAAATATCCAAGAGGTCAACATGGAAAGAGAACAGGACGCTCATATCGTACCCATTAGCAACCAGAGCCGACAGGTGCAGCAATTTTCCGTTGACGAGGGAGAAGAGTTAAGCGCGCAGCCTCAGAAAGGATTGAATCTAAAGCCGTTGTTGAGGACTTTTCAGCGACAAGCCCTCATCATTATTGGGATTATAGGTATAGTAGGTGGTGGAGTTGCTTATCAGATCAAGGGAGGCCAGAAAACATATCAAGGCGATTTTCGGATGCTAGTGGAACCAGTGACAACGGAGGCAAGAATTGCTGACCCCGCTGCCCTAGCCAATCGCGGCGAGGGGGGAGGAGTACCTAGTAGAGATTTTTTTAGTTTGGACTACGCAACTCAACTTCAAATTCTCCAGAGTCCTCAGATGCTGTCGGCTATTGTTAAACAAGTCCAAAAACGATATCCAACAGTTACCGAGAAAATTCTTCAAAAAGAATTAGTGGTTATGCGACTGGGAGAAGATGAGAGGACGCTGACTAAAATTTTGGAAGTTCGCTTCATGGGGAATGATCCTAAATTAGTTGAGTTCGTTTTACAAGAAACTAAAAAGAAATATTTAAAGTACAGTCTTGATGAACGCAAGACTAGGATTGGTGAAGGTGTTAAATTTATTGAAGACCAGCTTCCGGGACTCAACAAGCGCGTAAATGACCTGAAGTCGGAGTTACAGGTGATACAGCAGCAGCAACAGATTACCGATCCTCAAGAACAAGGCGCGCAATTGATCGCGCAAGTTCGCACCGTAGAAACTTTAGAGTTAGAAACTCAAAGGCTACTGCAAGAACAGAAAACGCTGTACGCTAACTTGCAAAAACAATTAGATTTTACACCCAATGAAGCTATTGCTGCTTCCGCTTTAAGCGAAGAACCTCAATATAAAGAGTTGCTGACCAAGGTTAAGGAAGTAGAAGGTCAGATTGCTGTAGAAACAGCTCGTTTTAAATCTGCTAACCCTATAGTGGAAGCTTTAGAGCGCAAGCGGGCAAATTTAGTAGCTTTGCTCAACCAGCAAACTGCTCGAATTTTGGGGCAAAATTTAGTAGGCACCCAAGCTAATTCTAAAGTTCAGAATTTTCAAAATTCTATTCGCATAGGCTTGATTAAACAATTGGTTGATACTGCTAACCAAGTTGAAGTCTTAGAAGCTCGCCGTCAGGCAATCAGCCAAACTAAAAATAATTTAAACCGACAAGCAACAGAATTCCCCACCATAGCCCGCCGCTACAACGAACTGCAACAGCAATTAGAAGTAGCCGCCCGCACCCGCGATCAACTTTTAAGCCAGCGGGAAAATCTGCGCGTCCAAGCAGCTCAAAGCCAAGTACCTTGGGAAATAATTTCGGAACCACGGATACCGCGAGATGAGAAGGGCGAGCTGCTTCCAGTTGCCACGAAAAATAAAAACAAATTTTTAATGGCAGTTATTGGGGCGCTCGTGTTGGGTCTGGGATCGGCTATCCTCATTGAAAAGTTTCGCAATATTTTCTACTGTGCTGATGACGTTAAAGATGCGGTTGAAGTGCCTTTATTGGGAGCAATTCCTCTTGACAAAAATGCTAGAAAATTGCCGCCTTCTATTGCGAATGCCTATGCTTATCTTGAAGGAAAAAAGGGTAATAAGAAAAATGCTGCGGAATTTATAGAAGCTTTTGACTCTCTTTATACTAATATCCGCTTTCTTTCTTCAAATCGAACGATTAGCTCTTTGGCAATTGGTTCGGCTACAGTTGGCGAAGGCAAATCTACCGTTGCTTTAAACTTAGCTCACGTGGCAGCGCTGGCGGGTCAGCGAGTGCTGTTAGTAGACGCGAATTTGCATTCGCCCAGCCTGCACTTGCTGTTGGAACTGCCTAATGTCAAGGGATTGAGCCACTTGCTCGACCATAAAAACGAACCCAATGAAATTATCCAACGATCGCATCTAGCAGATAATCTTTTTGTATTAACTGCCGGTCTCCCGGAGCCTGGTACTGCCAGACGGCTGGCATCATCTCAGATGCAGTATTTAATGGAAGAACTTCAGGCAAAATTTGACTTAGTTATCTACGATACGCCGCCGCTGGCGGATAGTAAAGATGCGAATTTTTTAGCGGCGCGCACCGATGGCATACTGATGGTTGTAGCAATTCACCAAGTCCCATTTTCTGTAGTCCAAAAAGTTTTCAGTCAATTAGAAAATTTTGGCATACCATGCTTGGGCACAGTTGCGAATCATGCCTCTAAACGCAAGAAGTATCCAGCATCTAGAGCCTCAGTTGTTGAAGATAAAGATGAATATTTGAATTTGGCACCAGCACCGTCTCCTATCCGCAAACTAGCTCCTAAAAAAGAGTGACACCCAAAAAAGCTGACCCCCAAAAAAAGGATACAAGCCCCCGACAGCAGTCATGGAACTCCCAAAATTTTAGACTCTTGTTCAAGCTCCCAGATTTGTCTGTGGAGTAAATCTAAAATCTAAAATCGTTCGACTGAGCGCGACTTGACGCTCGCGCTCGCCGAACCTCTTAGGCCGAAGTCTAAAATCTAAAATCTAAAATTGACTGATGGCCGACTAATTTCCATCCGGGTTGGTAGGAAATGTGACGATAAAATTAGTCCAGCCATTCCTGCTTTCAACCTCAATTTTTCCCTGCAACTGTTCGACAAGTTTTTGAACCAAAGCTAAACCCAAACCTGTACCTCCTTGTTTCCAAGGATCGGCGTTGGGAACTCGATAAAATTTCTCAAAAATTCGAGGCAATTCCTCTATGGAAATGGACGATTGATTGCTGAGTGTAAATTGGATTTCTGAAGCCACAGCACTTGCTTGTCGCGAATTTGTCCTTTGTCCTCCTTGTTCGTCGTCTCCGTTTTTGCACTTGACTTTCAGAGAAATTTCGCCGTCATTAGCCGTATATTTGCAGGCATTGTTGAGGAGTTCGGCTAAAATTCGTCCCAAACTAGCGCGGTTGGAACTGATCGTGGGGAGGTGCCGATCGCACTCTACTCGCAAATCCTGGTGGCGGTCGTGGGCCCGGGTGTAAAACGGGTCGATAATAGTAGGCAGCCAGACTTCTAAGTTTACTGGTTCGAGGTCGATCGGACAAGTTGCGGCTTCGAGCCGCTGCAAATCTAGCAAAGCATTAATCAAATCTGTTTCTCTAGTACATTCTGTTTCTAAAATTTCTAGGTAAATCTGGCGTCGATCGAGTGTGGGAGAAATTCTCAGCATATGAATAGCCATTTTTATATTAGCTAAAGGCGTCCGCAGTTCGTGAGAAACGGTGCTGAGAAATTCATCTTTGAGGACGTTTAAATGCTGGAGTTCGTGAACTTTTTGCTGTAATTCGGCGGTGCGTTCTTGGACTTGGCGTTCGAGGTCGGTGTTGAGATTTTGGACTTGCTGATAGAGTTGGGCTTGCTGAATGGCGATCGCGATTTGAGTTGCCAGTTGCAGCAGCAGATCCACTTCCGAAGGTTGCCACTGACGGGATTGGGAACACTGATGGACACACATCATTCCCCACAAATTGCCGTCTTGCAAAATTGGTACAATCAAATAAGCTTTGATTTGCGATTGCTGGAACCGGGCATATTTTTCGGCGCTCAAACTGGCTTGGTCAATGTCAGGGACGGCATAAATTTCCTGTTCGATCACCGAAGCAGATTCTTGCCAAATATTATCGGGCATGATTTCTCCCAAGATTGAAGGCCAATTTTCGGCAACGGATTCTGCCACTACAATGCCGTAATTGCTGGACTCTAAATGCAGGATTGCTACTCGGTCAGCTTGCAAAACTTGGCGGACTTCATCGACGCTGGCGTGGAGAATTTCTTCGAGGTTTAAGGATTGGTGAATCCGCAAGGAAATGTGAGTTAACAGACGATCGCGCTGCAATTGTTCATGGAGTTTTGCCGTCCGTTCCCGCACCTGCTGTTCTAGTTTGGCGTTGCGGCTTTGCAGCAGTTCTACTTTTTCGGCTTGCAATTGATAAACCGACTGCTGCAACTGTTTGACAACTCGGTACATTTCGGTGGGGTCGAGGACTCTGAGCAAGCTGGTTTGAGTAATAATTCCCAACAGTTCTCCGCGTCCCCCGCACACGACCAACCGCTGCACTTGTTGCTGCTCCATTTCTTTGTGCGCCGTCCATAGGGAATCGGAAGGTTGAAGAAATTGCAAGGGAGTTCTCATGACTTTTTGAGCTGGGGTTTGCTCGAAATTTAGTTCGAGAAACTGTGCCTGCACAAGGTCATATTCGGTAATAATTCCCAGGGGTTGGTGAAAGGAATAGTGAAAAATGGAGGTATAGTCATCTTTGGGCTTCTCCATTGTTAATTCTTTGTTTTTTGTAATCACTACGCAACTGACTTGATGCTCTGACATCAGTTCGGTTATCCTCAGCAGCGAGGCGGTGTGAGGCGCTGTAATTGGCGTAGTCATTAATTCTGCTACCCGCCGCAATTTAAGAATGTTTGAAGGCTGCAATACTTGGCGAATTCTTTCCCGCGTCAGCACTCCTACCAAGTGGCGAAATTGATTGACGATCGGCAAATAGCGAATCTTGTGCTGGCGAAATAAGGATAAAGCGGTAAACACGTCTTGGTCATCGGATTCTGTGAGGGAGACCGACACCGGGGACATCACTTCGGAAATTGGTATTTTGTGCAGGGCTACTTTGTGCTGGCTGTCTATTGTGCCAGAAGCTATCAGTCTCACTAGGTCGGCGGGTGTTAATAGGCCGATTAACAGTCCGCGGCTGGGGTTGTCGGATAAGTTGCCTGTGGTAATAGTCTGCTGGTTCTGCACGACGAACACACAGCGGGCCCGCACCTTTTCCGGCGCGGATGTTTCGGTTATCGCTCCCCGGTCTGAGGGTACAGGTGTTTTGACTAGGGGACAACTGTTTTGCAACTGACTCATCAGGGCGATCGCCACTGCTAAGGAAGTTTCTGGCCCGGCAGTGAGGGGGTAGCGATCGATCGCTTGTTCTAAGGCTGAGGAGTAAAAGGGCGGGTGGTAAAACGGCATAGTTGATTGCAGGTTGTCAGAGGGCGGCTAACTATCGGGCAAAGCCTTAGGGAACGGCAGAAACACCTCGCCTGTGCTTGGGATTTAAATAATAAACTTTCTCATTGATTATTTCCACGCAATCTGAGCTTTAGATTAATCGTCTCACTTATCCGCAATCTTACTCATCTCAAATACGCAGGGCGGTTTTTACTGCCTGCTTTTCCCCTGAGACTCTCCTATAATCAAAATAACCCGAATGTAAAGTTTTACTACAAGATTTACCGATAATGACAACTTTAAGCTTAGAGCAAATTGCAGCCAAGTTAGAAAGCCAAAATTCCGCCGATCGAATGGTGGCTTTGGCCAACTTGCGGAATGTGCCTGCTGCAGAGGCGGTGCCTTTGATTAAAAAGGTGTTGAACGACGAAAGTTTGCAGGTGCGATCGATGGCTGTGTTTGCTCTCGGGGTGAAACCGACAGCAGAGTGCTATCCTATTCTAGTCAAATTGTTAGAAACTGACCCGGATTACGGCATTCGCGCTGACGCTGCGGGTGCTTTGGGCTATCTGGAAGATATCAGAGCTTTTGAGGCTTTGGTGCGGGCTTTTTACGAAGATACTCAATGGCTGGTGCGCTTCAGTGCTGCTGTTTCTCTGGGGAATCTCAAAGATCCTCGGGCTCGCGATGTGCTGCTGAAAGCTCTCGACAGCGAGCAAGTGGTGATCCAGCAGGCGGCAATTTCGGCTTTGGGGGAAATTAAAGATATTGGGGCGATCGATCGCATCCTCAATTTTGCTCAGTCGGAAGATTGGCTGATCCGCCAGAGGCTGGCGGAAGCTTTGGGCAATTTGCCGAGTGTTAAGAGCGTTTCGGCTTTGAAATACTTAGAAAAAGATAGTAATTCTCAAGTATCTCAGGCGGCAACAATTTCTCTTGATCGCCTGTCAAAAGCAGAAGCGTGACATAAAACTTTTAGTATGTTGAAAAACCCGGTTTATTCAATAAACCGGGTTAATCCGTATTTTAGCAATCTTAATAAAATTTATAGAGTATTCAGTAAAACCAGAATGTATTATTTAAGCTGCGAGGCTAAATCGTAAGTTAAAATAGTTGTCGATCTCCTTTAACCCAAACTAACCATGAATCAAGCGCCCAATCCCTTTAACTCAAATCCCTCCAATCCGCTAGACCCCTTGGAGCAAGAAGTTGACGAGCAAGGTGAAGCATTGCCGAGACAGTACCACCCGGCAACTAAAAAAACTCTGCAAAAAGTCTTTATCATCCTGGTAGTTGTTGGGGCAATTGTTGGGGGAATTCTATCTATAGGGGTGATTTCGCTGATGCAGAAGACGGGACTCACTGATGTGCCGGCAAGGGTAGAGAATCCTAAGTGAATGGGTGGGTTGAGCGTACCGTCCGCGATCGCCGAGCCTTAATTATAGTATCGTTCAATATCGCGCCCATGTTGCTTGCGCGAAATTAAGACGCGATCGCTCGCCTACTACCCAAAGAAATCTTAATATTTTTATTATTTTATTTGATGCAACTGTGTCTATACAATCAAATTCGGTGCTGTAGCGGCCCGGGCCAAAAACAGTTTTAAATAAACCCCACTGATTCTGAGTAAGAGAATGTTACTTATTGCACTATTTGTCGCCACGTTTTTTTTAGCATACTGCAATGGTGCTAATGATAATTTTAAAGGCGTGGCGACACTGTTTGGGAGTCAGACGACGAACTATAAAACAGCAATTGGTTGGGCGACGCTCACAACTTTTGCAGGTTCAGTATTTTCTATTTTTATAGCAGAAACTCTGGTAAAAAGCTTTTCGGGAAAAGGGCTAGTTCCAGACGCGATCGCCAATGGCACAGATTTTCATTTGGCAGTCGCGATCGCTGCGGGTTTAACCGTTATTCTTGCTACCTTAACTGGATTCCCTATTTCCACAACTCACGGTCTTACAGGTGCGCTTGTCGGTGCAGGTTTAGTAGCAATTGGTACTCAAGTTAATTTTACAGCATTGCAGAAAAGTTTTCTAATGCCTTTGTTGCTGAGTCCCATGATTGCGATTGCATTAGGAGCTTTAATTTATGCGCTGTCTCGCTACCTGCGAGTTTATTTAGGAATCCACAAAGAATGGTGTATTTGCGCTGGTCCAATTCAACAGATTATTCCCATTCCCCAGCCCGATGCAACTAACATACTGAAGTGCATCACGACCGCTGATGTCGCCGTCGATTCTCTAGATAAATGCACGCAAAGATACCTGGGAAATTTCTTACAAATTTCCAGCCAAAAGTTAGTAGATGTTTGCCATTTTATGAGTGCGGGAATAGTCAGTTTTGCCAGAGGATTGAACGATACTCCGAAAATTGTTTCACTCATGTTAGTCGGCCAATCAATATCAGTTCAGTGGGGAAGTTTAGCAGTAGGTGTGGGAATGGCAATCGGCGGTTTGTTGAATGCTCGAAAAGTGGCTGAAACAATGAGCAAAAAGCTTACAGCAATGAATACTGGTCAAGGACTTGTGGCAAACTTAGTGACGGGATTTTTAGTTATTGCTGCCAGTCGCTATGGACTTCCAGTTTCTACTACTCATGTTTCGGTAGGTTCAATCTTTGGTGTCGGATTGATTTCAAAAAAAGCTAATGTGCGCGTTTTCTATCAGATTCTACTATCATGGATGTTGACATTGCCAATTGCTGCTGCAATCAGCGGCTGCGCTTACTGGGTGTTGCATCGGTAAAAGAATTAATCGTTAGTCCTAGAAGAGAAAGAGTTCGCCGTTGATTGGGGATTGTCATCAAAGGATAACCAGATAAAATCTAACGGTAAAAACAAGAAATCGCACCGGGAGTTTTTGAATAAAAATTTAAGGGTAATTTATGGTTAAAAATTCGACGATCGCGCTACCTGTTGCAGATAAATTGATTGCTGCTGGCTTTCACGCTCTTTCTGACCCCCTGCGGATTCAGATTCTGGAGTTGCTGCGGGAACAGGAGTTGTGCGTGTGCGATTTGTGCGATCGACTTTCTGTCCCTCAGCCTAAACTCTCTTTCCACCTCAAAACCCTAAAAGAAGCCGGTTTAGTTCGCAGCCGCCAAGAAGGGCGCTGGATTTACTACAGCCTCAATTTGACCCAGTTTGTCGCCCTCGAACAGTATCTCGCCGAATACCGCCGCTTCAGCCAGATCCTGCCGGCGCGCCCTTGTTCCGACGCGGGTTAACCCATCAACATTTATTAATAACTCAAATACTGATATGGGTTGTTTGAGGATTGACATATCAAATTTTATTGATATGATGGGATGGAACAAATTAGTTGAGAGCGATGGATGCAACAGGTCATAGGTTAGGTTGTGCTCGGCCCGATTGCAGGCGAGAGGCGATCGCCGAATTTTTAGGTACATTTATTTTGGTTTTTGCAGGCACCGGCGCGGTGATGGTTAACAAAACTAGCACTGGTTCCGTAACTCATTTAGGCGTCAGTTTTGTATTTGGTGCAGTAGTAACTGCGATGATTTACGCCCTAGGACACATCAGCGGTGCACACTTTAATCCTGCCGTAACTTTAGGGTTTTGGGCGAGCGGTTTTTTCCCAAAATATAAAGTTTTGCCTTACGTTTTAGCGCAGTGTGCGGGTGCAATCGCAGCTTCTCAACTGCTGCTAATTACTTTAGGTGAAGTAGCAAATCTCGGTGCAACTGTCCCTCTTAATGGTCACTGGTTGCAGTCTCTAATTTTAGAAACTGTTTTGACCTTTATCTTAATGTTTGTTATCCTCGGTTCGGGACTAGATAGACGCGCTCACATCGGCTTTGCCGGGATAGCAATTGGGTTAACTGTAGGCTTAGAAGCTGCATTTATGGGGCCGATTACCGGAGCGAGCATGAACCCGGCGCGCTCTCTCGGCCCAGCTTTAATTAGTGGCGTTTGGGAACACCATTGGGTTTACTGGATGGCTCCGATTTGGGGAGCGCAATTAGCAGTAGCAGTTTATCGGGAACTGTCGAACGGATTTCGGGATTTTAATTGAAAGCATCATGGCAAATTTTACGCACAAACCGAGAATTTTGTTTTTATACGGCTCGTTAAGAGAGCGTTCTTACAGTCGCTTGTTGGCGGAAGAATCGGCGAGAATTATTGAGGGTTTCGGTGCAGAAATTCGGTTTTTTAATCCTCTGGAATTGCCGATTTACGGTAGCGTTCCCGATACGCATCCGAAGGTTCAAGAATTGCGGGAATTGAGCCTGTGGTCGGAGGGTCAAGTGTGGTCTAGTCCAGAAATGCACGGCAATATTACGGGCATTCTGAAAAACCAAATTGACTGGATTCCTTTAAGTATTGGGGCTGTCAGACCGACTCAAGGCCGAACTTTGGCGGTGATGCAAGTTAGCGGTGGTTCGCAGTCTTTTAATGCTGTTAATACTTTGAGGATTTTGGGCCGCTGGATGCGGATGTTTACGATTCCAAATCAGTCTTCGGTTGCGAAAGCTTATCAGGAATTTAATGATGATGGGACGATGAAGGATTCGCCGTATCGCGATCGCGCGATCGACGTAATGGAGGAACTGTACAAGTTTACCTTGCTGTTGCGGGAGCAAACCGACTATTTGACCGATCGCTACAGCGAACGCAAGGAACAAGCCACTAAAGAGGCGATCGACGTAGCAAATCGCGCCCTTGAAACATCTAACTAACAACTAACAACCAACAACCAACCAAAACCATGAAAAAAGTAATGTTTGTTTGCAAAAGAAACTCCTGCCGATCGCAAATGGCAGAAGGATTCGCTAAAACCATCGGAGCCGGCAAGATTGGAGTCACCAGTTCCGGGTTAGAATCAAGCAGAGTTCATCCGACAGCAATTCAAGTTATGTCAGAAATCGGCATTGATATCACCGATCAAACATCAAACCCATTAAGCGAATTCAATGCAGAAGACTACGATGCAGTAATTTCTTTGTGCGGCTGCGGCGTGAATTTACCCGAAGCGTGGGTATTGCGAGAAGTGTTTGAAGATTGGCAACTCGACGACCCCGACGGACAACCCATCGAAACTTTTCACCGCGTTCGAGATGAAATTAAAGCACGAGTTGAAACATTAGTGGACTCTCTAAAGTAAGATTAGTGCCAAAATTATAATTCTTGCCTTGTCGGTTTTAACTCAGCTCTTGCAGTATTGTCAATAAGCCTTTTGTGAACAGGCTTTCCGGCCTGTTCCACAACAAAATTCCTCTCCTGTGGAACAGGCCGGAAAGCCTGTTTTTAATAATGGTGCAAGATGTGAGTTTCAATTAACTTTGTAGCGACCAGTTAAAATTTGTCGCTGTCGAATCCAAAAAATTAGTGCTAAATTATGAGAGGCGTTTTGTCGGAACGCCTCTACATTCGTTGCGAGAACAGACCAAAAAGGTTAGCACATGATTCAGACCGCAGTTACGCCTTTCAAAAGCAAAATCAACTCAGCTTTAACTAAAAAGCAGATTACAGTTTTACAAATTAATCTCGGCAAACGCTGCAACCTCGCTTGCACTCACTGCCACGTAGAAGCTAGCCCGACACGAACAGAAGAACTTTCCCCGGAAATTTGCGACCAATTAATTGAAATCATTCGCCGCTTTCCTCAAATTCAAACTGTTGACCTCACCGGCGGTGCTCCCGAAATGCTTTACGGTTTTAAACCGCTAGCGGAAGCAGCCCGGGCGGCCGGTAAAGAGGTAATTGTTCGTTCTAATTTGACGATTTACTTTGAAAAAGGTTTTGAAGATATTCCCGAATATTGCGCGCAGCATCAACTCAGAATTGTGGCGTCGCTTCCCTGCTACCAAGCTGACAATGTGGACAAAATGCGTGGCAGCGGTGTTTTTGACAGTTCGATTCGGGCGCTGCAAAAGCTAAATCAGTTGGGATACGGGAAAAACCCAAATTTAATTATAGATTTGGTGTACAATCCACAAGTGCCGGCAACAGACAAGTTTTCGCTAACGCCTGAACAAGGCAAGTTAGAGGAAGATTACAAGGTTTATTTAGCCGAACATTTTGGGATTTGTTTTAATCAATTGTTCGCGATTACTAATTTGCCGGTGGGGCGGACTAAGTTTCATTTGGAACATAAGAAACTGCACAAGCCTTATCTGGGGTTTTTGGAGGATAATTTTAATCCCGGTACTCTGGAACATTTAATGTGCCGTAACGAATTGTCGATCGACTATTTGGGCAATGTCTACGACTGCGATTTTAACCAAATGGAAAATTTGCCCGCGAAAACTGGCAGCGGGGAAAAGATAACTGTTGCTAAATTGCTCGAATCTGGCAGTTTAGATGTGATTCAAGAGGTGCAAACGGCTGCTTATTGTTACGGCTGTACGGCGGGTAGCGGTTCTAGCTGCGGCGGTACTTTGATTTAATTTAAGGGAAAAGTTGCGCTTTATTACAGAGTATGGCAGCGCTAAAGCGCAACTGCCAAGCTTAGGGTGTATGCAATTTAGACTGGGGAGTTTAGGTAATGAATGATTCGCGATCGCCTGGTGAAAATCCGCCGCCATCCAACAGGTGGAAGCTGATTTTAGGGATTGGTTTAGCTGTGGCTTTGATTGCGGCGGCCAAGTTTTTCAACTTCCAAGGAATTCTGAAAAATGCCCTGGAGTCGATCGCGAGTCTCGGCCCGTGGGGCCCGGCAGCTTTTATCCTAATTTACATTGTCGCAACGGTTCTATTTATCCCCGGTTCTTTGCTGACTCTCGGTTCTGGGGTTTTGTTTGGAGTTGTTGGCGGTTCGGTTTGTGTTTCCATCGGCTCGGTTTTAGGCGCAACTTGCGCTTTTTTGGTAGGGCGGTATTTAACTCGCGACTGGGTTTCCAAACAGATAGAGGGCAATCAAAAATTTAAGGCGATCGATGCAGCCGTTGCCTCTGAAGGATGGAAAATTGTGCTGCTGACGCGGCTTTCTCCCATTTTTCCGTTTAATTTGCTTAACTATGCTTTTGGAGTCACGCAGGTATCTCTAAAAGACTATTTTTTGGCATCTTGGATCGGCATGATTCCCGGAACAGTCATGTATGTTTATATCGGTTCCCTGGCCGGGAGTTTGGCTGCACTCGGATCTAGCGGGCGATCGCGCACTGCTGCTGAGTGGGCTCTCTACGGCATTGGTTTGCTAGCAACGATCGCCCTCACCGTTTATGCAACCCGCTTGGCTAAAAAAGCTTTAGACGAAAAAATTTCCCCTTGAAACTACTGCACAAATTAGTAAAATTGTCAAGAGGGTTTTGCCCATACATTATAATACATTGCTAATTTAAAAAACTCCGTATTTTCTCTGTGTTATTTACAATTATTTTGTTATACAAACGAGATAGATATTAAAGATATCGTAAAGCACAAACCTCAAATAGGTAAACCGAAGGTCGAAATATAAAATTGATGCCAAAATAGAAGGCGAGCGCCCAACCATAAGAAAAATTGTTTGCAATCCGGAATGTAAGTCATATTATTTTAAATTTTAGATTTTAGATTTTAGATTGCGAATGACTGATGACTACCAAGGTTTGAATCTTGGCTACAGTTGCATTCTTTTCTTAAACTGTCTCACTACTTGCCTGATATTAAGTCTGCCGAATGACGAAGACCGTTTGATGAAGTTGACTCTGAGGGAACATTTGATGATGCAAAACCCAGCAAATCAAGCCGGATCTGTGTCTGCGCCGCCGCCACAAACAAAAAAGCTGCGCCGCTTTTGGCAAAACATCAGCAATTCGGCTCAATCGCGGTGGCAGCAAGCGCACAGTCTTTGGCAGCACAGACGGCAGCGCCGCCATTTGCTGACCCTGATAATTCTGGCCACCACCGCTTTAACCATTAGCACAACTGCTTGCATCAGCTATTTTTTTGTGCGCGGACTAATCCTTGACAATTTAAAGCAAATAGCACTATTAAAACTAGAAAAAGGCACTGACGAAATCGACCGCTGGCTCAGCACTCGCAAAGCAGAAATAGAAACCCTTGCTTACGATCCTACGGTTGGCACTCTCAATTGGAAATTAGTCGAACCCCGGTTGCAAGGAGAAATATACAGATTAAAAGAGTATTTCATCCTGTCATTAACTCAATCGGACGGCTCATTTATCAACACTTTAGGCAACCGCGCGAACAGCAAAGACCGCCAACACTTTCAAAAAGCAATGGCCGGGCAGCTCAACGTTTCCGACCCGCTGATAGGCCGCAGTACCAAAGTTTCTACGATTATTATTTCAGCTCCTATTTGGGCTTTGCCCCCCGCTCCAAATCAAGTAATGGGAGTCCTTTCGGGCAGCATTAAATTAGACCGAGTAACATCTGTCGCTAACACCTTGCTGTACGGTTCCGACAGTTATGCTTTTGCGCTCAATTCACAAGGAGTGCCAATTGTTCATCCCAACAATAACTTAATCGGAAATATCGACCGGGAGGCCCCAAGCTTTTTACAGTCAAAAGACCCCGCACTCTCCACAATTGCGCGGCAGATGATCGATCGCCAGACGAACATCGAACTGGTAAAAATAGATAACAAATGGGTGTATGTAGCCTATGCACCCCTCAAGGAAGTTAACTGGTCGATGGCTTTAGTAATTCCCCGCGAAAATATTGAATCCAAACTACAAGCATTAAATTTGCTGACATCCGTAGTCGCCGGACTGCTCATCCCGGCAATGCTAGCAGCAATTTGGCTAATTTATTCCTCGGAAAACAATCGCGCTCAAGCGGAGCGGGAAGCCATGCTCAACCGGATTGCTGGACGCATTCGCGCTTCCCTGGAATTAGACCAAATCGTGCAAAGTACAGTCGAAGAAATAGTAAGTTTGCTGCACCTAGAACGGGCGGCTTTTGGTTGGTACAAACCGCAAGAAAAAACGTTACAAATTCTGTGGGAATTTTGCCCATCTGATTCTCCGACACAAGCCATAAAGTTTGAGTCTTACTTTCTCGAAAATGTGTTAGTACGGAGTGGTGAAGGCGAACCAATTATTCTTTCGAGCGACACTTGGGCGAAGGGTGTAACTCAACCGCCGGAACTTAAAGCTAATAGCTATTTAGCCGTGCCAGTCCATACTCAAAACCAGCCGCAGGGTTATTTAATTTGCAGCCACGTTACTCATTGGCTTTGGAGCCGGGAGGAAATCCAACTCTTAAAAGCGGTAGCAGACCAATTGGCGATCGCAATTACTCAAGCTCACCTTTACAGTCAAACCCAAGACCAAGTAAAACGACTCAATAGTGCCTTAAATGAACTGAAAAAAACTCAAACTCATTTAGTCCAGAGCGAAAAAATGTCATCATTAGGTCAAATGGTGGCCGGCATAGCGCACGAAATCAACAACCCCGTTAACTTCATTTCGGCTAATTTGCCTCACACCAGCAAATATACTAAAGATTTATTAGAATTGGTGAGTTTATACAAAGAATCCTTCCCAGAGGTTCCCCAGGAAATCGCTGATTTCACCGAAGAAATCGAGTTAGAATTTATCGAGGAAGATTTGCCGCATATATTGGATTCTATGAAAATAGGAACCGAACGCATTCGCAGCATAGTTCTTTCTTTGCGAAACTTTTCTCGCCTCGATGAATCTGACAAAAAGCTAGCGGACATTCACGAAGGTATAGAAAATACCTTGCTGTTGCTCTCCAACCGCATTAAAAATAGAATTTATATAGTCAAAAAATACGGAAAAGTGCCTTCAGTCGAGTGCTATCCCTCTCAGCTCAATCAGGTGTTTATGAACTTGCTGAGTAATGCGATCGATGCCTTGAACGAGATCGATCGCGTGGATAAAATTATTACTATTTCCACGGGAGTAGTTCGTGAACATGGCGGTAAATTTCTGAAAGTGGCGATCGCCGACAACGGGCCCGGCATTCCAGACAGTGTTAAAGACCAAATTTATAACCCATTTTTTACTACTAAAGAGGTAGGCAAAGGCACGGGTTTGGGGTTAGCAATTAGCTACAAAATTGTAGTAGATGGACACGGCGGTAGCATCACAATTTCTAAGCCTCCGGGCGGTGGCACGGAGTTTTTGGTGAAAATTCCTATTAGTAACGGGAAGTAAGACTATTTTAGATTTTAGATTTTAAATTGGGGAAGGACTGATAATACAAGGTTTTGGATATTATCTCTAGTTGCATTATTTTTGGAAACAGGTATCAGGAGGAAGTGGGAATGGAAGCCCACGGATTTTGTAACGGAGGTAAGGGATAGAGGTTCGAGGGAAGATGTTGGAGGGGACAAAAAGTTTTAATTAATGCTAAGTTGACGGGCTTTGGCTAAAATTAGAAGAGTTTTTGTTAAAGGTGTTTTATGGCTGTTGGCAAGGATACAATTTTCGAGCGCTTTTTAGCCCCCCTGATGCGACTGGCGATCGACGAAGAAGCACTGAAACGACTCTACGAAGGTATCGACTGGGAAACAGCGGGCGATCGCTACCGACAACCCAACTTAGTTTATCCCGAATATTACAGCAGCCAAAACTTTCACGGCATTAAAGGCGGCTACCTTAACCCCAGTGCCGCCGTTTCCTACGATCCAATCACGCAATATGTTTTACCTCCCCACGAAACAGTCGTCCGACAAGGCTTAATTGACGCTGTGCGAGTGAAACCGCGCCGAATCATCGATTTGGGATGCGGCACCGGTTCGACAACCCTCATGCTCAAGCAAGCCTTTCCCGAAGCCGAAGTTGTCGGCTTGGACTTGTCGCCTTATATGCTGGTAGTTGCCGACATGAAAGCGCAAAAAGCAGGCTTAAATATTCAGTGGTTGCACGGAAACGCCGAAAGCGTGGCTTTTCCCGATGCCAGCTTCGATTTAGTCGCAGCTTCCTTGCTGTTTCACGAGACGCCACCTGCTGTATCGCGGGCAATTTTGCGAGAAAGCTTCCGACTGCTGAAGGTTGGGGGACAAGTGGCAATTTTGGACGGAAATCAAAAAACTTTGCGGCAGACTGAGTGGCTGGCTGATATCTTTGAGGAGCCTTATATTAAGTCTTACGCGGCTGGCAGCCTCGATGCTTGGGCGGGGGCGGCTGGATTTGCGGCGGTGCAAACTCACGAACACTGGTGGACGAATCAGGTGACGCAGGGCGTGAAACCTTTGCCGGGGGAAGATTTGGAACGGGTGCCGGTGGCGAGGGGGTGGAATTTGGGCGATCGAACTCCTGATTTTGATGGCGATTTACCAGGCATTCCAGCCCCTGCTTGATTTACAGAATCACTGCCGACTGAAAGTCGGGGCTACACAAACAAAGTCCGCCTTCGCGGACTGAATAATAACTAATAACTAATAACTAATAACTAATAGACCTCTTGCAAAAAAAATCTATGTTACAATTAAAGGTTTTGAGTTTGAGACCCACGAAGCTCACTCATAATTGTCAAGTGCTGATATAACCTGCAATCTGCTCCACTTAAGCCAAACCTTTGATTATAGCATAAAATTATTTTGCAAGAGGTCTAATAACTAATAACTAATAACTAATAACTAATGACTCTAAAAGCAGTTTTATTTGATTTTAATGGCGTGATTGTTAATGATGAGCCAATTCACGAGAAAATAATCGATCAATTGATGCTCGATGAAAATCTCCAGCTCAAACGTGGGGAGTTTCGAGAAGTTTGTTTGGGAAGGAGTGATCGCGCTTGCATTACCGAACTGCTCAAGCGCCGGGGGCGATATCTAACAGAAACATATCTCGATCAACTGCTGCAGCGCAAGGCCCAAGCTTACAAAGCTCAAATAGATACTTTGGAGAAACTGCCGATTTATCCCGGTTTGGCAGAATTTATTGACAAAATTCGGGCCGCCGGATTGAAAATGGCCGTAGTTAGTGGGGCAATGCGATCGGATATAGAATTGGTGTTAGATAGGGCCGGTTTGGCAGCAAACTTTGAGTTAATTGTCGCAGGCGACGACTTGAGGGCGAGCAAACCAGAACCCGATGGCTATTTATTGGCTGTGGAACTTCTCAACCAGAAATATCCTGACTTTAACCTGCAACCGATCGAGTGTTTGGCGATAGAAGATACTTTTGCGGGGATTGAAGCGGCGAAAAAAGCGGGGATTCAGGTTGCGGGGGTGACTCACACTTACCCGTTTCACATGATCCAGCGCCAAGCTAATTGGACGGTGGACTATTTTGCTGATTTAGAGTTGGACAGAGTGGCCCAACTTTGCTCGATCGTCCGCACTGAGCCGGCTGCGGAAAACACTTGACGTTTTTAGCCTTTACGTGCTAGTGTAGGTGACGGTCTGCGAACGTGACAGCAAGCAAGACCTGTAAGCCTTTTAGGTTCGGCAATCCCGCATCTCAAATGCTAAATTAAAACTCAATCAGGGGAATTAGCTCAGTTGGTAGAGCGCTGCGATCGCACCGCAGAGGCCAGCGGTTCGAGTCCGCTATTCTCCATAAATCAGTTGACAGTTGACAGTTGACAGTTGACAGTTGACAGTTGACAGTTGGCAGTTGGCAGTTGACAGTTGGCAGTGGACAGTTGGCAGTGGACAGTTGACAGTTGGCAGTTGGCAGTTGGCAGTTGCAGAGTAGGGGAATCAAACCATTTATGCTATAGGTTCTCGGCTCTATTCATTAGGTTATTTATGTCCGCGCCCGATGTGCCTGTTGCTATATTTGTACTCGCGGGCGATCGTCACCTGCTTTGATATTTGCCTATGAGTGTGCGATCGACCAGTTACTGCCTAACTCCAAGCATTCATCAGGTATTTCTCTAAAAAAAGCGGGTTTCTAATTTCAGACTGATTTTTGAAATGACGTATCTTGGTTTCTAAACTCCATTTCTGCCACAGTTACCCTCAATCCCCACAAAACATTCAATTTGTCAAAAACAATAAGTTTTGTAGCTAAAAATACAACACTCTGTGGAAGCGAGTCTTAATATCAAGTCGCTATGTGTTATTATTCTCAATCATCTGACTCATCTATTCAAGAGTAACAAGAAAAAATGACAAAGCGATTCGATCGGCGGAAATTTCTTTTATACAGTTCTGCTACCCTAACATCAAGTTTATTTCTCAAAGCTTGTAGAACTCCCACTCCCACAGCAACTCCAGCCGCTTCTCCCACATCAACAGGAAGTACACCAGCAGCAGCGGGGGGCGGAAACACGATCAAAGTAGGAATTTTGCATTCCTTGAGCGGCACAATGTCAATCAGCGAAAAAAGCGTTGTCGATGCCGAACAATTAGCGATCGAAGAAATAAATAAAGCTGGGGGTGTCCTCGGAAAACAAATCGAAGCAGTAATAGAAGATGGCAACTCAGACTGGCCG
This sequence comes from Microcoleus sp. N9_A1, assembly GCF_036701795.1. Taxonomy (NCBI): domain Bacteria; kingdom Bacillati; phylum Cyanobacteriota; class Cyanophyceae; order Oscillatoriales; family Microcoleaceae; genus Microcoleus; species Microcoleus sp. N9_A1. The sequence continues at coordinate 78,688 of NZ_JAUBRI010000018.1, read as the reverse complement.
ACTTTTGCCGAAAAAGCCAAAAAATTGATCGACCAAGATAAAGTTGTCACCGTCTTCGGCTGCTGGACTTCCGCCAGTCGCAAAGCAGTATTGCCGGTATTTGAAGAAAAAAATCATATGCTCTGGTATCCCGTACAATACGAGGGTCAAGAGTGTTCCAAGAATATCTTTTATACCGGGGCAGCGCCAAACCAACAAATCGAACCAGCAGTTGACTGGCTGCTAGAAAATAAAGGCAAAAAGTTCTTCTTAGTCGGGTCTGACTACGTTTTTCCCCGCACGGCAAATACCATTATCAAAGCACAGCTAGCAGCCAAAGGTGGCGAATTAGTTGGGGAAGATTACATTCCTTTGGGCGGGACAGAAGTCACGCCAATTATCACTAAAATTAAGGCAGCTTTGCCAGACGGCGGTGTGATTTTCAATTCCCTCAACGGCGACAGCAACGTAGCCTTTTTCAAACAGTTGCAGGGTGCAGGTTTGGGCCCGGACAAATATCCGTCAATGTCTGTCAGTATTGCTGAAGAAGAAGTAAAGGCGATCGGCGTAGAATATCTTAAAGGCCATTACGCCGCCTGGAATTACTTCATGACTGTGGAATCTCCGGCCAATACAAAATTTGTGCAAGCTTTCAAAGCAAAATACGGCAACGATAGAGTGACTAACGACCCGATGGAAGCAGCTTACATCATGGTTTACCTGTGGAAGCAAGCCGTCGAAAAAGCCGGGACAGCCGACGATTTGGAAAAAGTGCGGGCAGCAGCTTTGGGTCAAACCTTTGACGCGCCGGGGGGCACAGTAACGATGGAAGTTAACCATCACCTTTCTAAATTTGTGCGGTTGGGCGAAGTGAGAGAAGACGGTTTATTTAACATCGCTTTTGCTACGCCAGAAGCAGTTAAGCCGGTGCCTTGGAATCAGTTTGTCGCTGAAACAAAAGGCTTTGCTTGCGATTGGTCAGACCCCGCAAAAGGTGGAAAATTCAAAGCTTGATAAGTAGGTAATACCAATTTTGTTAACGTTGGCAACTTATCTTCGATCCCCCCCGGTCCCCCTTAATAAGGGGGGAGTAAGGGCATTCAAAGTCAATCCCTACTTCCTTAATAAGGGGGAACAGGAGTCTCCTTGCGTCACCCCCTAATCCCCTTAAGAAAGGGGAACTGGAGTCTTCAAAGTCCCCCTTGCTTTCGGGGGATTTAGGGGGATCTAGACTAGGCTAGAAGGGAAATATACAGAGGGTTTTAGTTCTAAGTTGACACCAATTGGATAAAACCCGCCCCTAATTATCGGCGAACAAAGTTAACCGACTTGATGCAGGAGTAACAAAATTGGCGATATTGGACGGTTTATTTAACGGCATTAGCATCGGCGCTGTTTTACTAATTGCAGCTCTCGGGTTAGCGATTATTTTCGGGCTGATGGGCGTGATTAATATGGCTCACGGCGAGTTGATGATGCTGGGGGCTTATACAACTTTCGTGGTGCAAAATGTCTTCAAAGGTATCGGAGGATTTGCTTTTGAAACCTATATTTTATTTGCGATTCCCCTAGCTTTTTTAGTGGCTGCATTGGTAGGATTAATTCTCGAACGCGGAGTGATTCGCTATCTTTACGGGCGGCCACTAGAAACTCTGCTGGCCACTTGGGGCGTAAGTTTAATTTTGCAGCAGTTTGTCCGCAGCGTCAGTTGGGTGCTGGTAATTGGGATTGCGGTGTTTTGTTTGCTGTTTTTTGGCGGTTTGCGGTTGCTGAAATCTCGCCTGGATTTCGATCGCATTCGCAACAAAATTATCGCCATAATTCTGCCTCTGTCTTTGGGTATTTCCTGGGCGGTGAGCGCATTTTTAGGGCAAACTTACAAACTGGCAGTAACTAAACCTTGGTTTGGCGCTCAAAATGTGGACGTAACTGCACCGAAATGGTTGCGGGGCGGCATACCGCTGGGCAATTTTCAGTTGCCCTACGCCCGAATTTTTATTATTGTGCTGACAGGAATTTGTTTGGCGGGAATTTACCTATTTTTGCAAAAGTCTGTGTGGGGACTTCGCATTCGCGCTGTGACGCAAAATCGCAGCATGAGCGCGTGTTTGGGCATTCCTACCGAACAAGTAGACGCGCTGACTTTTGCTTTGGGTTCGGGGCTCGCAGGTGTCGCTGGGTGCGCGATTAGTTTGATCGGTTCGGTAGGGTCAAATACCGGACAAAATTATATAGTCGATACCTTTATGGTGGTGGTTGTGGGCGGTGTCGGCAAGATTGTGGGGAGTGTAGTTGCTGCAATGGCGATCGGCACTGCAAATTACCTGATCGGTTCGGGAACCTTAGCAATAATGTTCGCCCCTGTCAAGCCTTTAGCCGACTTTTTCACATTTTTCGCGACAACCAGCATGGCAAAAGTAATGGTATTCGCCTTAATTATGGCTTTTCTGCAAGTGAAGCCGGGAGGGATTTTCCCGCAAAAAGGGCGGACAGTAGAAAATTAATAATTACAACTGCGAGTGTACCGAAAAATGCAGAAAACACATCAAAAACCCTGGCTAAAAGAAGCGGCAATTGTAGGGGCGATCGCCCTCACATTCATATTCCTGATCCCAGGAATACTCCCCGACGTTCGCCTCAATCAATTGGGGCGATTTTTAGCACTAGCAATTGCCGCCCTCGGCATAGACTTGATTTGGGGATACACGGGTTTGCTTAGTTTAGGGCATGGGGTGTTTTTTGCGATCGGCGGCTACGCCTTCGCCATGCACCTAAAACTGCAAATTCCCCCAACCGCCAGCAGTCAATTACCAGAATTTATGAACCTCTACGGAGTCACCGAACTCCCCTGGTTTTGGCAACCATTTAATTCATTTCCCTTCTCAGCAGCAGCAGTAGTTCTCATCCCCGCCATCTTGGGCGCACTTTTAGGTTATTTAGTATTCCGCAATCGAATTCGAGGCGTTTACTTTTCAATTCTTACCCAAGCAGCAACCATTGTATTTTTCAACTTCTTTAACGGTCAGCAAAAACTGATTAACGGCACCAACGGACTCACCGACTTTAAAACATTGTTCGGAGCCACAGTAAATGACCGAGATACTCAATATATTTTCTACATTCTCACCATACTATTTCTAGCAGCAACTTACGCCCTCTGCCGCTGGCTGACAAGCGGGCGTTTCGGCCGCTTGCTAGTAGCAATTCGCGACGACGAAGTGCGTCTGCGTTTCTCAGGTTACAATCCCACAGGATACAAAGTTTTAGTCTTTGCAATTTCCGCCGGTCTAGCCGGAATAGCAGGTGCATTATTTACCGTACAAACCGGAATCATTTCGCCAAAAGCAATGGATATTGCCTTTTCCATTGAAATGGTAATCTGGGTCGCAGTGGGAGGTCGCGCCACATTATCGGGAGCAATATTGGGAGCGCTGCTAGTCAACTTTGGCAAGAGTTTCTTGAGCGAAAAATTCCCAGACGTGTGGCTGTTTTTCCAAGGCGCGCTATTCCTAATAGTAGTCACAGTCCTGCCCGACGGCTTAGTCGGATGGCTGCAACATCAAGGTTTCGGCCAAATCCGCAGCTTGTTCAGAAGACCGAAGTACGCATCTACTTACCCCAGCCTGGAACAAGACCCCCAAGTGCAGCTTGAAAAAGAAGAACTTGAACATTGAGTGCAAAAATATCGTGTATATATAAGTAGGCGGACATAAATAAATGTCACCAGGCAGCGAGGAACGAAGTAATCGCCATAGATTTGGGAAAAGCTGCGTTTTTCTCGGAGAATATGCAATATATATGTCCACCTACTTAGGAATGAGAATTAAATAACGTGCAATTTTAATTGTTCTTGTGGAATGGGCGTCTCGCCCGTCTATAAGAGACGGGCGAGACGCCCATCCCACAGGCTTATGCAAATTATTTAATTCACGATCCTTAGATATCCGTAGCAAGTACCTTCGTTCTTTAACTTTAGAGGCCAAATATGGCAGATATTATTGACTACAAAATCTACGGCGACGATTTGCAACTCATCGAAATTGAACTCGACCCTAAAGAAGGGGTGAGGGCTGAAGCTGGAACCATGACATACATGGAAGGCGACATCCAAATGCAAACATCCACAGGCGGCGGCTTATTTCAAGGTTTTAAACGGATGCTGACAGGAGCGGGTTTTTTCATTACCACCTTTGTCAACGCCGGAAATCGCAAGGCCCGCGTCGCTTTTGCCGCCCCTTATCCGGGTAAAGTAATTCCCCTCGATTTAGGCAAACTTGGCGGTAAATTTTTGTGTCAAAAAGACTCATTTCTCTGTGCGGCCAACGGCATTGAAATTGAGGTAGCTTTTACCAAGCGGCTCGGTGCCGGTTTCTTTGGCGGAGAGGGTTTTATTCTGCAAAAATTGCAGGGTGACGGGCTAGCTTTTGTTCATGCGGGAGGAACCATAGTTGAGAAAAATTTGGGGGTTGGCGAAGTGTTGCGAGCGGACACCGGTTGTTTGGTAGCTTTTGCTCCGACTGTAGATTACGATATTCAGTTTGTGGGCGGGTTTAAAAATGCTCTATTTGGTGGCGAAGGCTTGTTTTTAGTCAAGCTAACCGGGCCTGGAAAAGTGTATTTGCAAAGTCTGCCACTCTCGAAGTTAGCTGAGCGAATTATGGCTGCCAGCCCTACTGCCATCCCGAACAGTCCTAGTAGTTTTACTTGAGAGTAAACTGCCAGCCAAAAGTAGAAACTAGGGTGCCACGGAAGGAGATAAACTCTGCTTAATAAGGAAGGATATTTGCGCTACGCACGTACAAAGTGTATCGGTTGTTGTCCATTAGTGAGTTAATTACTAATTATGAATGGAAAAGTATTAGAAATAGAAAACTTGACTGTTAGTTTTGATGGTTTTAAAGCCATCAACGGTTTAAATTTTAGCATGGAGGCCGGCGAACTACGAGTTATCATTGGGCCCAACGGTGCGGGGAAAACAACTTTTCTCGATTCAATTACCGGGAAGGTGCAGCCGACAGAGGGCAGGGTGTTATTTAAGGGACAAAATTTACGCAAGTTGTCGGAAGATAGGATTTCGCGCTTGGGAATTGGCCGCAAGTTTCAGACGCCGCGAGTTTACTTGAATTTAACGCCACGCGAAAATTTGGAATTGTCTTGCAGCCGCCATAAAAATGTTTTTTCGACTTTGTTCAAGCCTGCTTCTGCTGCTGAAAAACGCACGGTGGCCGGTTTGTTAGAAACAATTGGTTTAGTTGCTAAGGCTGATATTTCGGCGGGTTTGCTTTCTCACGGGGAAAAGCAATGGTTGGAAATTGGAATGTTGGTGGCTCAATCTCCTGATTTGTTGTTGGTAGATGAACCTGTGGCGGGTTTGACGGATGAGGAAACGGTGTTAACTGGAGATTTGCTAATTTCGCTGGCCCAAAGTCATTCGGTGTTAGTGATAGAACACGATATGGAGTTTGTGCGGCAAATTGCGCGGCAGGTGACGGTGTTGCATCAGGGTGCGGTTTTGTGTGAGGGGACTATGGATGAGGTGCAAAATGACGATCGGGTAATTGAGGTATATTTGGGAAAACCTGACAGTTGACAGTTGACAGTTGACAGTTGACAGTTGACAGTTGACATATCATCTTTGGTAAATTAACCACAAGATTTGTAGGGGCGGGTTAACCAACAATCTTTCATTCTCACCGACAATCTACAGAAACCCGCCCCGGCGACCAAATTTGAGCGCGGGTAATTCAAAGGACACGAGGCCAATTACCAATTACCAATTACCAATTATCAATTACCAATTACCAATTATTAAATATATGCTGCAAGTCTCTAATTTGAATGTTTACTACGGCGAAAGTCACATTTTACGCGATGTCGATTTAAGCGTCAGGGCGGGGCAAATGGTTTGCTTGATCGGCCGCAATGGTGTGGGCAAAACTACTATGCTAAAAACGATTATGGGGTTGCTGCAACCGCGCAGTGGCACTATTGCTTTTGGCGGAGAATCTATTGCTTCTAAGTTGACTCACCAGCGGGCTAGATTAGGAATTGGTTATGTGCCTCAAGGGCGTGAAATTATTCCACGTTTGACGGTAAAAGAAAATTTATTGTTAGGTTTGGAAGCTAAACCAACCAAAACCAAAAATCCTGAAGTTCCTGATGAAATTTTTGATTTATTTCCTGTTTTGAAAACTATGCTCGATCGCCTGGGAGGTGATTTAAGCGGGGGACAGCAGCAGCAGTTAGCTATTGCTAGGGCTTTGATGGGTGAGCCGCAGTTGCTGGTTTTGGATGAACCGACGGAGGGGATTCAACCGTCTATTATTTTAGACATAGAAGCTGCGGTGCGCCGTGTGGTTGCTACTAGGGGAATTTCTGTTTTGTTGGTGGAGCAACATTTGCATTTTGTGCGGCAGGCTGACTGGTATTATGCTATGCAAAAAGGCGGGATTGTGGCTTCTGGAAGCACTAGCGAGTTAAGTGATGAGGTGATTCAGAGGTTTTTGGCTGTTTGATTCAAAAGGAAGTTCGGCAACGGATTCGCTCGACGGATGTAACGGATGGAAGGAAGAGGGAAGAGGGAAGAGGGAAGCAGGAAACGAGGAAATGTGACTTGGACTGACGTATCACACATTGATAGCGTCCCAGAGTTCCGATATGGGAAAGGTTTGTCCCGCTTTGGCTTGGTGGAGGGAGGCTTTCAGATCGGCGAGGATTTGCTCGTTGGAGTCGGTATCTGAGTCAAAATCTGAGTCGAAGTCTGGGGCGATCGCGGATTGTGTCCGACTGGTCAAAAATTCCAGAAATGCCAGCGTTTGCTCTAAAAGTGGCTCAGGAGTCCGTTCGATCGCTTCGAGAAGGCGTTGTTTAATCGGCGACATAAGACTACCTCTATTATTATTGATTTTTTCTGCCGTCGGGCATTGTGGTGCCGGCCATACTTGCTCGATCGATACTAGCGCCATCTATATTAGCATTGCGGAGGTTGGCATCGGAAAGATTGGCATCCCTCAAGTCGGAAAATCGCAGGTCTGCACCGTCGAGATTTGTCTTTGTCAAGTTAGCTTTTCTGAGGTTAGCGTTGCTGATTCTCGCTCCTACTAATTCGGCTCCGCTTAAGTTTGTGCGAGCTAGATTGGTGTTGACAAAATCTGATATCTCGAAGCGACTACCGCTGAGGTTGGCATCTGATAAATCTGATCCTGTAAGGATGGGATTTTTTAAGTTAAGGTTAACTAATTTTACGGCTCGGAGGTCGCAGCGGGAGCAGCTTTGAGTTACCAGCAAGGTTTCGACGTTGGCGTTGATTTGGTCGATTTGTTGCTGGGAGAAATTTTCGGCAAATTCTGGGGAGACGTAGCCGAGGTTTTTGGGGTCGGCTGGTTTTGGTTGGGGTGTTTGTATTGGGGGTGTTTGGATTTGTTGGGGTGTTTGGATTGGTTGGGGTGTTTGTGGTTGGGGTGTTGGGATTGGTTGGGGTGTTGGGATTGGTTGGGGTGTTGGGATTTGTTGGGGTGTTTGGATTGGTTGGGGTGTTTCTATTTGCCCGATCGCACTTAGTTGCAGGCCCACCTTCGGCAGTTCGAGAGTTGCTGCAAAAATTAGTAGGGCGATCGACATTATTGTGAGTTTTTTCATAAATCAATAAGTTTTTGTTTGCAAAAATACCATTTATATGGTATAATAACTCGAAAAGTGAACACCCTACATTTCGCTAAATAAATCAAAATTTAGATAAAAAACTTCGGAACCATCAGGTGCGCGAATTAACTTTTCTATTACCGGAGGCAGTTGCTGTTGACGGTACAATTCGGGAATCTCGCAGAAGCTTTCTTCGGTAATTTCCAAAATTTTTGGCATATCAGGAAGGGGAATCCCCAACCGATCGCTTTTATTTAAGGTACAAATAATCAGGTATTTGCACTCAGCAATGCTCGGACTGCTGGGAAATATTTTGGATAAATTAATTATAGTAATCAGTTCTTCTTGATGCCGCAGTAAACTATTACCGTTAGGTAAAGTGCCGTAGGTATTAAAGTTTTTAACAATGCGCTCCACTCGTTCAATAGGAACAGCATAGTAAATATTTCCTAGTTCAAAGGAAACAAACTTTTTAGGGGCCATTATAACAGTGGCTTGTTTCTTGCTCCGAAATCGGCGATTGTAATTAGCGTGAGTCATTGGATTTGAGATTTTAGATTTTAGATTTTAGATTGAATAATTATTTGATTGAAGATTGAAGAATGAAAATTATTTGATTGAAAATTGAAAATTATTGGATTTTAGTAGGTGCGTCGGTTGCGTATCTTCCCACTATAATTCGCGTGTTCAATTACTTTTTGCCTAAGTTTTGTTTGAGATTAGGGATTATTTGATGGGAGATTTGAGATTTTGGATTAAATTATTGATTGGTGGATTAATTTGGGGATAGCTTGTAAAAGTTGGGCTTCGCTGTAAGGTTTGGTGAAGTATTGATTTGCGCCTAATTCCATTGCCATTTGCCGATGTTTTTCCCCGCTACGGGATGTCAGCATGGCTACGGGAATCTTAGCAAACCGCTCGGTCGATCTGATCGATCGCAACAATTCAAATCCATCCATCCGGGGCATTTCAATATCCACGATCGCCAAACTGCAATCAAGACCATTTTGCAACTTTTCCAGGGCATCCACACCGTCTTTAGCCTGTACCACCCGGTAGCGAGCACGAGTCAGCGTCAGAGACAGCAACTGCCGAATTGTATAGGAATCATCCACTATCAAAATCTGCGGTGACTGACTCGAACTCGCCGGTATCTCCTGCACTTTACCGGAGACAGCGCCGATCGAACTATTTACCACAGGTTGGCCCACCAAATCGTCCACATCCAGAATATTCACCACGCGCCCGTCCCCCAAAATCGTAGTCCCCAAAACCCCGCGAGGCTTAGATAGAGGCGGCGGCAAAGGTTTAACCACAATTTCCTGCTGGCCGATCAGCCGTTCCACAGCCACAGCCAGCATTCCTTCGGTAGAAGCCAAAACCAGGACAGGAATTTCGTCTAGACTCAAAGGGTCAGGAGAGGGGGCATCCGGCGCGACGACGCTGTATTCGAGCAAATCTTGCATCCTCACCAAACGAATAAATTCCTCCCGCCACCACAGCATCGGCTGATTGCCGGCAATGTGAACTTCCGACGCTTTAATGTGCAGAATTTCCTCGACTGCATCCAGTGGCACTGCTATTTTATTGTGATCGGTCTTCACCATCAAAGCATCAGTAATCGACAGCAGCAGTGGCAGTTTAATGATAAAACTCGTACCTTTTCCCAGGCGAGAGTCTACCTTCACAGTCCCCCGCACAGTCCGCAAATTTGTTCGCACCACGTCGAGCCCGACTCCCCGCCCCGAAAGGTCGCTGACCCCTTCTGTAGTGCTGAAACCCGGCCAAAACAGAAAATCGTAGAGTTCGGCAATGGAAAATTCTTGAGCTTGTTCCTCCGTAGCCAAACCCTTTGTGACAATTTTACGGCGAATCATTTCCGGGTCAATGCCTTTGCCGTCATCGGCGACAGTAATAATAGTTTGGCCACCTTGGTGGCGGGCTTCTATTTCAATTTGACCGCTGGCCGGCTTGCCGCTTGCTTTCCGAACTTCGGGCATTTCGATGCCGTGGTCGAAAGCGTTTCTCACTAAGTGTATTAAGGGGTCGCGCAAAGCGTCGAGCAAACTTTCGTCAATTTTGGTATCTCTTCCCACTAGCAGCAGGTTGACATCTTTCTCATAAGTGAGGCACATTTCCCGCAGGGCTCTGGGTAAGTGATCGACGGCGCGACTGAAACTCACGACTCGCAACTGCATGACGCGGCTGCGGAGTTGTTCGGTAATGCGGCGCAGTTGGTCGGTACTGCGCTCGAATTTCATGGCTAAGGTGTCTAATTTGGTGGCGGATTGAGAAATTGCTTGGGCAGTTTCGATGACTTCTGCGGCTGTCGAGTGGAACTCTGTATAACGATCCATCTCTAAGATATCGAAGTGAGCATGGATCGGAGAGGATTTGCCGTTAGCAATCATGGGGAATTCTGTTTCTGCTGCTGCGAGTTTTCCCAATCCAGAGTTCCCGTTTCCCCCTTTCCAGTCTGCAAAACTCAGTCTGTCGTATTCTTCCCGCAACTGGCCGCCGAATTGGTTTAAATCTACGATACTGCGGCGGATGCGCTTGACTTCGCCACGCAGTTCGGATTCTTGAAGTTCTAAATTTGTACGGTTGATGACTAATTCCCCGACTAGATTCACCAATTCAGTTAAGCGTTCTAAGTCTACCCGGATTGTCGGCCTTTGCGGGTTGGGGACTGGGAGAGTCGGGGAGGGGGGGATTTCGGGGGGAGTGGGGGAGGGGGAGAGGGGGGGAGTGGGAGGGGGAGTGGGGGAGAGGGGGAGAGTGGGAGTGGGGGAGATTTCGGGGATGTCGATCGCCCTTCCTTCCAATATTTGTTGGCGTGCGGTTTGCAAGTTTTGGGCGATCGCCCAACCCTCGGATTGCAACCGTTGTAGAGTCAAGTCGGGAGAGTCTATCAAAGCGCTGAGGGCTGCGGCGATTTTCCCAAAATCCGGCAATTGCAGCATTCCAGCCAAACCGGAGAGTTGGTAGTAAACCTGGTTGAGGGCGGTGACGCTTGTTGCCAAATCTGCCTCGGAAGCTTGGGAAAGCTCGGTTTCTAGGCGATTGAAGAGTGCCGGCACTTGGTGCTCAAAAATCTGTTTCAGGGTTTCCGGGGCGGTCGATTGGCTGACTGCGGGGACTGGCGGCGGTTCTGCCTTGCCGTACTTGGCCTCGAACTGAGCGTGAATTTGCTCGATCGCCTCCAAGTTTTCCGTTTGATCCGGAGTTGTGACATCGGAGTGTTGAACTGATTCGATCGTAATCTTTTTGAGAGCATCCACCCCTTGCAGCAAAACACTCACAGTAGTCGGTTCCAGGGCTGACAAGTCTGTGCGATCGCGCAAAATGACAAAACAGTCCTCCAGGGTGTGAGCCGCCGCCGATACGTTTTGAAAGCCCAACATCGAACCCGCACCTTTAATCGAGTGAGCCGCCCGAAACATTTCTTTAACTGCCGCTTGTCGCTCTTTCAAACCCGCAGCTTCCATCGCCAGCAGATTCGTCTCCATTAACTGGAGAAACTCTTCGCATTCTGCGGTAAAAGCATCTATTAATTCGTTTAAATCGTCATCATTCATATTAGTCGGTTGTCTGTTGACTGTTGTCTGTTGACTGTTGACTGTTGGCAGTTTTTTTATATATGATGTCAGGTTAATTGACTGTAATTATTTTAGGGGCGGATTTACGATTATCAATACTAAATCCGGCATTCTTAGTCCGCTAGCAGTGGACTTCGTTTGTTTAGTAGCGATTTCAATCGCCGAATTATCTAATCTGTCAACAGTCAACCGTCAACTATCAACTGTCAACAGTCAACCGTCAACTATCAACTGTCAACTGTCAACTGTCAACTGTCAACTGTCAACTGTCAACTGAACTAACTGCGGAAATTCGCCACCGACTTTTGCAATTGGCCCAGAGAACCAGACAGCTCGTCCAAAGATGCTTTGACATCCGCACCTTTTTGTGCAGTCGTATTAGCAATCTCGTTGACTTGCTGCATACTGTTAGCAATTCCCTCAGCCGAAACAGTTTGCTTGGCAGATGCGATCGTAATATTCTGCACCAAAGCATTCATTTCTCGACTAACTTCGATAATGGCATTGAGGTGAGTTTTAGCTTCGCTTGCCAGCTTAGTGCCTTCCACTACCTCCAGCGTCCCCGATTCCATTGCCTTCATCACACGGCTGATTTCTTCTTGAATTGTACCGACAATTTCCGAGATTTCCTCCGTAGCGCCAGCGGATCTTTCTGCCAACTTCCGCACTTCTTCGGCGACAACCGCAAAACCCAAACCTTGTTCGCCGGCGCGCGCCGCCTCAATCGTAGCATTCAGTGCTAACAAATTCGTTTGGGAAGCAAGTTGAGAAATCGAAGTGACAATTTTGCCAATTTGCTGCGAAGATTCGCCCAAACGCTTCATCATTTTTGAGGTAGAGGCGATCGTCAACCGGAGCCCGTTAATGCCTTCGACAGCGCGATCGACCGCCATACCGCCGACTTCAGCAGTGTGAGAAGACTGCTGGGCGACTGTTTCGGCCCGCACCGAAACATCTCGCACGTCGCGGATCGAATTCACGATCCGCTCGATTTCCCGCATGATGGCAGATATTTTTGTTGCTTGAACTTCCGCCTGTTGGGTGAGTTGACTGGTATTGTTAATTGACTCGCCGGTGGCAGATGTTACCTGTTCGGCTAAAGTTTGAATTCCCGTTACCACTTTCCGCAGAGAACCGATTAAGAAGTTAAAAGAGTCGGCGACAGCACCTAAAACGTCGTTAGTCACTTCCGCCCTGACTGTCAAGTCGCCTTGAGCCGCGCCTTTAATTTCTCCCAACAATTTAACGACTTGCTGAGTCAGAGAATCAGCTTCAGCTTTACGTTCTGCTGCCAATTTTCCTAGTCGTTCTTCTGCCTCTTTGCGCTCGGTAATGTCAAAGCGAATGGCGATATATTTGACTATTGTGCCGCTGGTATCAAAAATGGGGGAGATCGTCGAATCTACCCAGTAAAACGCTCCATCTTTGCGTCGGTTTTTGATTTCCCCTTGCCACACCAAACCGCGAGAAAGTGTCACCCACATTTCTTCAAAAAATGATTTGGGATGGTAGCCGGAATTGACGAGGCGGTGGTTGCGGTGCAGGAGTTCTCCCATGCTGTAACCGGATATTTCCATGAATCGATCGTTGACGTAGGTAATCATGCCTTGAAGATCAGTTTCGCTGACGATCGCCGATTCGTCCAGAGCATTTTGCCGCGTTTTGAGTTCTTGCAACAAGCGTTGCTGTGTCTCGGCCAACTGCTGCATCTGCTGCTGGGATGCTCTTTCTTGGGTGACGTTGCGGCAAACGACTACACCGCCTTTGATTGCTCCGGTTTCGTCTTTGAGCGGGCTGCCGCTAATTTTTATCCACAGGCCCTCCGGCTGGGCTGCGTGGCGAGTGAAAAGCTCTACTTCGCGTACTGATTCTCCTCGAATTGCGCGCGCTAAAGGTATGTCGGCTGCGGGATAGGGAGTGACTCCATCTGGTAAAAATAAGCCGTATTTTCCCGACCACTCGTCGGGAAGAGTATCCGTGGAACCCAAGCCAAAGATATTTTCGGCGGCGGGGTTGAATAAAACAAAATTGCCATTTTCGTCGGCTGCAACTACGCCGTCGCTAATGCTGTCAATTAACAGTTGCAAAAGATTGCTTTGGCCTCTAAATTTGTCTTCGGAACTGGCTAATTGGGCTGTTGTTGCTTGCAGTTGGGCGATCGCCTGTTTGCTTTGGGTAATGTCGCGAGCGACTGCATACATAATCTTTTCTTCTATTAGCGGTCGCGACTTCCACGACAGCCATTTGTAGGAACCGTCTTTGCACCGATAGCGGTTTTCAAAAGCGATTACTTCGGCTCCGCTAGCTATTTTTGCCGTTTCTGCTAAGGTTTTTTCGCAGTCTTCGGGATGGACGAAATCGATAAAAGATTGGTCTTGCAATTCCTCTACGGTGTAGCCGAGGGTTTTTGCCCAAGCGGGATTGAGGCGCTTGAATTTGCCTTGAAAATCGGCGATGCAAAGCAAGTCGAGGGAGAGGGTGAAAAACCGATCGCGCTCTGCTTCGGCTGTTTTGCGATCGGTAATTTCGATCGCCACACCGCCGACACCCATCGGTTTGCCGTCCTCTCCGGCCAAAGGAAAGTAAGAAGCCAGCCAATCTCGGATCACGCCCGGTTGGTTGAGAGTTGTTCCCGACACCTCAACGTTTAACAATGGTTGGTTGGTGGCGAGAACCTGCTGCAATATCGGCTCTAGGGTATCAACCATTTCCGGTAAAACTTCCCTCACCGTTTTGCCGAGGTGTTCGGCAACTGAAACGCCGGTAGTTTCGGCTAATTTCTCGTTTGCTTGCACGAACCGCAACTGGTCGTCAAAGATAAACATGGCGGCCGGGGCGGCGGCAAAAAATGCGTCAAAGCGGGATTGACGCAAAACTAATTCTCGTTCTAAGGCTTTGCGATCGCTAATGTCGCGAGCTTCTGGAATTAGCAGCACGACTTTGCCGTTGTCATCTACGATCGGCTTGAGGGAGAAGTCCACAGTCATCACAGCACCTCCAGCAACCAGCACGTCGGCTTCGTAGCGAACAAATTCGCCGGCGGCGGCTTTGACGACTGCAGCTTCGACTTTTTGCTTGGCTTCTGGGGAAATCTGCCACCACAGATTTTCGGCAAACTGCGTGCCGATGAAGTCTTCGCGCCCTAGTCCGGCGACTGTCAGGGCTGTTTGGTTGGCTTCTAAGACGGTGCCGTCGGGTTCTAGCAGCCCGACTAATTGGAACGATTGGTCGAAAATGGCTCGGAACAGTCTTTCGCGATCGCGCAGCATTTCTTGGGCCCGCTGGCGATCGCTGATGTCGCGGGTAACTGTTGCCAACCCCATAGGCTCGCCAGTTTCTGGGTTTTTGACGGTAAATAGGGTGAAGTCAACCGGAAAGTCTTCGCCGGTTTGAAAGTTCCTCAAGCGGAATTCACCCTGCCAAAAACCGTCTCGCATAGTAGCCGGCAGGATTTCTTCTTTTAAGCTTTTAGCATCTTCTGCTGAGAAGAATTCATATATAGTTTTGCTTTTTACTTCTTCAATATTTTGCAATCCTGCTAGTTTAAGGCCAGCCGCATTGAGGTATGTTGCCTCTCCCTCCAGGGTTGCCGTACCGATAAAATCCGAGCTACTTTCTACGATCGCAATCAATCTTTGCTTTTCGATTTCTGCTTGCTTGCGCTCCGTGATGTCGTTGTTAGTTTCTAAAATTGCTTTGGGTTTCCCCTGTTCGTCTCGCTGCAAATTCCAGCGACTAAATACGGTGACTTGGGTATCATAATTGGTGACGTGAATCAATTCTCCTTCCCAATAATTTTGCTCTTCTAACTGTGCGGAAATAGCTGCTAAAGGCTGGGGGAAAATGGTGTGCAATAGAGTAATTGTGACTTTCCCCAAGGCTTCTTTTTTTGTCCAGCCGTACATCCGTTCGGCTCCCTGACTCCAATAATTAATCCTGCCGTCCATATCCCGAACGATCAAGGCATCGCTTGCCAGGTCGAGCATTTGCAAGTTCTGCTGCAAGGTTTCTTCTGTGCGCTTGCTTTCTGTAATGTTGCGGGCAATTGTTGACAGAAATTCAATTTCTCCCTTCTCGGATTTGTGAGCAATAATTACTTGAGAAACTGGTATTTCTTTGCCGTCTAAAGTTTGCCAAATTGTCTCGCCGCTCCACGCCCCGTCCCGGCAAGCTGCGGGGATGCCGACGTTGATAATAGTGTCGATACTTTTGGGCGATGTCAGGTCGGAAATGCTGACTCCGGCTAAACCTGAGTCCTCGCCAACTCTCAACATTTCTCTGGCTGCGCGGTTGAGATAAATGGTGCGCTGTTCGGTGTCGGCTATGCCTACCCAGTCTGTTGTGGTTTCTAAAATTGCTTTGAACCGCAATAGTTCTTCTTCAGATTTGCGGCGTTGTGTGATGTCGCGTGCCAAGCCGAGCATTCCTAAAATGTTGCCTTCTGCGTCTTTGAGGGGCAATTTCTGGGTGTCGAAGCTGTGTACTTTTCCGTCGGCTAAAGTGGCGAAGTCGTTGGAGTTCGGGGCGAGATGGTTGTCTGCCCGGAATTTTTGGATTTGGTTCGGGGAGTCTGTGTGGGCGTGGAAGTTGCCAAAGATTTGATCGACCGATATGCCTATTTCTGCGTCGTCTTTGCCGATAATTTCTGCTTGAGTTTTGCCGAAGGCGGTGGCGAAACCTGTATTGACTAGGGTATAGCGCGAGTTTCGATCTTTGACAAAGATGCAGTCTGGCGTAGCGTCAATGACTGTCCGCAGCAAGTTTTGGGAGCTTTCTGCTTCTGCGAGTGTGTGCCGCAGTTGTTCTTCCATTTCCACGCGGTTGGTGATTTCTCGAATCGCGCAAACGAGGACTTTGCTGCCACAGGCATCGACAAAGGTAGATTTTTTGACGGAGAGAAACCTGGTGTTTCCGGCTGGGTTTGTGATGGTTTCTTGGGTTTCGATGCTGGTGTTTGCCAAGAAAACTAATTGGTTTTTTTCTTCATATATGTCTGCTTGTTCTTTCGGCAAGAAGTCGCGGTAAGCTTTGCCAATTAGTTCTTCTCGGCTGTGACCGATGTATTGACAAAAGGCATCGTTTAATGTTAACCAGCGGTGCTGTTCATCCTTGACGTAAATCGGGTCTGGGATGGTGTTGAGGACGTTATTTAAAAATTGTTCCGAAGCTTTTAATTGCTCTTGAACAGCGATGCGATCGCGAACTTCCTGTTGCAATTGGGCGTTAGTTTGCGAAATTTGCTCAGTTCTTTCCTTGACTCGCTGCTCTAGTTCTGCAGTTAGTTGTTGAAATGCCGCTTCTGTTTTTTTGCGTTTGGTAATTTCGCGGCCTTCTGCGAGTATTTGATAGACTTGTCCAGTTTCATTTAACAGCGGCTTAAAGGATAGGTCAATTACTATCAACTGGTTATTGAAGCCTGTGATTTCGTATTCTTCCCGCACAAATTGGCCGGTAGAGACTTGTTGAATGTTGGTTTTTATTCGCTGCTGGTTGGTTGGGGATGCTGCCCACCAAGGTGTGTGCCAAAATTTCTGTCCCAGCACTTGTGATTCTGGGAAGTTGCCTAATTCTAGCGCTGTCCGATTTGCTTCGATCAAAGTACCGTCTGGTTCTAATAATCCGATGATTTGAAAAGCTTGATCGAAGATGGCTTGAAATCGCTGAGTAGTTTGGCTGAGGGCTTGTTCTGTTGCTTTTTTGGACTTGATAATTTGGGTGGAACCTACTAAGAATTGGTAGCGGTTGGATAAACTCAAAAATCCGATCGCCGGAATTACAGTTATCCAATCGGAGACAGTTTGCATTACCGGGGAGTGTGGCAGTCCCAGGTATTCGGCGGCGTGGCCGCTGTGTCCCAAACCACAGCTCCAAAATATGCCTGCTGTGACTGTGGCGAAGATGTCGAACCCGAATTGACGGTTTCGCCACAAACCTAAGCTGATCAGCGAGGCGATGCCAAAGTAACAGACACAAATGATGCAATTAGCAACCCCAGCTAGCAGCGATGGAGAGAAGTCTGGCAATGTCAGGGTGAAAGTTGTTGCGATCCAGGTATAGAGAAGTTTCATGATAAAATTTATAGTTGGTAACTCAAATGCGGGCGATGGATAGATTGCAAAATTTTAGATTTTAGATTTACTCCCTATTCTTTCTTTGTCAATTGTCAACTGTCTAAAAACCTCGCTGTCAACTGTCAACTGTCAACTGTTTAATTACCAGCGTTCGGAATGGGCGATTGCTTCTACATCGACAATCATTAGCAAGCGTCCTTCGGAATTGTACAGACCTTTTAAGAATGGAGCTAGGTCGGGACTCACATCTAGTGCTGAGACAATGCGATCGGGACTGAGAGGTAAAACTCCTTCGACGCGGGAGACTGCTAATCCCAGGCGGATTCTCGACAACAATCTCACGTCTCGTGGATCGGGCGCTTCTACAACTAAGATGCGGCTGTTTGGGTGGTAGATGTCAACCGACTCAATACCGACGAACAGTCCGAAGTCTGCTGCTGCTAAGATTTCGCCCCGCAAGTTGGTTAATCCCAGCAAAAATGGCAGGGTGTTGGGAACCAGGGAAATCGGTTGTTCCTTGAAGGAAAGGACTTCCCGTACTGCCTCTAAGTCTATGGCGAACAGACTGCCTCCTTGACCGAACAGGAGAAATTGCTTTGTTCCACTTGTCTGATTCCCCCCAGCGGGGGAAGCCGTTATTTTCATGGCTTATTTTTAGTTTATAGTGTAGCTTACAAATTAGAATTTTGCTTTGACCCTAAAGTCGATCGCCGATCTAGTTTTTCTGCATCAGTTTTGGTGCGTCAAATGTTTCCGTTAAATAAATCGCGGCTGGGCAAATAAGCAGGTTTATATGATTAAACATAAAGTTTTATGGAATTCAAAAACCCAGTTTCTTAAAAAAAACGGGGTTTTTCGGTATAATATTTTTGGGAAATCTGCCGATAACTTTATATTCGGATTACGTCGAAAGCAGGCGTTGCACT
Source organism: Microcoleus sp. N9_A1 (assembly GCF_036701795.1). Taxonomy (NCBI): domain Bacteria; kingdom Bacillati; phylum Cyanobacteriota; class Cyanophyceae; order Oscillatoriales; family Microcoleaceae; genus Microcoleus; species Microcoleus sp. N9_A1. The sequence goes on along the minus strand of NZ_JAUBRI010000018.1, from coordinate 60,472 downwards.
ATGTGGACCAGTTGCTGAGGTTCAAAGGGTTTGCTAACGTAAGCGTCGGCGCCTAAATCGGTTCCCCAAGCTTTATCGATCTCGGTGTTTTTATGAGTACAAAATACTACGGGCAATTTGGCAGTTGCGCGATCGCCCCGCAATTCTCTGATCACTTCAAACCCGTTCATTCGTGGCATCACTACATCTAAAACGACCAAAGCCGGAGGGGTTTTGCGGATCATGGCGATCGCTTCTTCGCCGTCGCCTGCCCGGATCACATCCAATCCGGCATCTTGAAGAATGCGGCAGATGATTTCTAGTTCGCTCTTAACGTCGTCCACTACTAAAATTTTTGACATGATTCCACACTTCCTTGCTGTTATTGACAGCGGACTACGTTTATTCAGAAGCTGGCGCGATCGGCGGCGATGGGACTAGACCGCTTTGCGGACAAATTAATGTACTTCCAAATACAATATAGCCGATCGTATGGCTGAAGGTTAGCTGTCAGGGATAAAAAGCGATAAAAATTTACTTTACTAACGGAATCGCTCTGAATAAATTAATCGGCAATTAGTAATTGATTCTTGTAATTCGGTGTTTCAAAACCAACAGTTCTTAGTATAGCAATCCTTGCCGGAGTCGTCAAATTTACCCCCCCACCCTCCCCGAACCCGCTCTGAGGGAGTAATAAATTTACCAATATTTTAGGATTTTAATAGAAGAATATGTAGGGGAAAAAAGCCAAATTTTCTACGTTTATTTTAGCTTTATTCCCCAAAATCTAGTTTTAATTAGTACCTAATATAATGCTAAATAAATTATTTATTAACGCTATTAATTGTAACGTAAAATAGTTATAGCGGTGCTAGTTTGGGTGAAGAATAAAGTTTATTTCAGTTAATATACAGCCCGATATCGCTGAGCAAGCGCTATTATTTTATTAATGATACAATTCAAATTTGAGGATTTTAACAATGACATTTAAAGAATTCTATTGTGTGTGATTTATAATTGGGGGGCAAATTCAATAGGCCGCGCGGCAGTCCCATTTTACCGAGTAGAGGAGTGTTGGTTTCACCAAAACTGCTACCAGCAGGCGCCATCCTTGAGTTTGATTGTGAACCCAGCCGCAAAGACTGCTGGAAGATGCGGTCAATCGATTTTAGATTTTAGATTTTAGATTTTAGAAGCGCTCCCACTGATAAATCCGGAGGCGGGTGATGAGCAGTCGGAGCTTTTTTCTCGCTTCACGGATGAATCCGGGGGTTCCGGACGACATTGCTTGATTGTCAAATTAGTCGGTGAGGGAGAGACGGCGATCGGCTATAATAAAGGGCTAGAGGAAAAGAACACCGAAAACCCGAAAATATGGTTGCCATCCAAAGAAATCTCAACATTGCCGCGCTAGAAGCAGAATACAGTCAAAAAACACCACGAGACATTCTCAAATTTGCCCTAGAAAATTTTGACAATATCTCCATTTCTTTCAGCGGGGCTGAAGATGTAGTTCTGATCGATATTGCCTCAAAAATCAACAAAAATTTCCGCGTTTTCACCCTAGACACCGGACGATTGCACTCAGAAACTTATCAGTTTTTGGATCAAGTCAGAAAACATTACGGCATTAAATTAGAAGTAATGTTTCCCGATGCAGCAGAAGTACAAGCCCTAGTAGATGAAAAGGGATTGTTTAGTTTTTATGAAGACGGTCACAAAGAATGCTGCGGCGTGCGAAAAGTCAAGCCGCTGCGCCGGAAATTGAATACCCTCGATGCTTGGATTACCGGTCAACGCAAAGACCAAAGTCCCAGTACCCGCAATGGTATTCCGGTGATTGAAGTTGACGGTGCTTTTTCAACTCCAGACCATGAATTAATTAAATTCAACCCCTTAGCCAATTGGTCTTCGGCAGAAGTTTGGGAATACATTCGCGCTTTGGATGTGCCTTACAACAAGTTGCACGAACGCGGTTTTGTAAGTATTGGTTGCGAACCTTGTACGAAGCCGATATTGCCGAACCAACACGAACGCGAAGGTCGCTGGTGGTGGGAAGAAGCGACCGTAAAAGAGTGCGGTTTGCACGCTGGTAACGCACAAACATAGTAAATCCCTTAGTCGTAAGGTGCGCTAGGCTCACCAAACAAATAGTAGGGTGCGCTAGGCGCACCTTGCCCAAGAATAAATGCACTTCACATAAATCGTAGCCGAAGAATTCGTAATTAAAATAAACACAAATTAAGCTGAGCTTGCCCTTGCACTTTGATAGAATGACCGACATTGAGAATAAATGCTAGCCGAAGAATTCGCAATTAAAATAAACACAGATTAAGCTGAGCTTGCCCTTAAACTTTGATAGAATGATCAACATTCAGAAAAGTTTTTAAAGTAGGTACTATATGCTCGCCTCAACTAGCGAATTGCTGAACACGGCTTTGAGAAATGGTTATGCAATCGGCGCTTTTAACGTCTACAACCTCGAAGGAGTAAAAGCCGTCATCAATGCGGCCGAAGCGCTGCACAGTCCTGCTATACTGCAACTTCACCCCAGCACCCTCCTATACGGAAAATCGCCTTTAGTCGCGCTGTGCATCAAAGCAGCCCGCAAATCTTTAGTGCCGATCGCAGTACACTTAGATCACAGCACCTCAGAAAAAGACATTCACCTCGGTCTAGCCGCTGGCATTAAATCCATTATGGCAGACGGTTCTTTTTTGCCATACGAACAAAACTTAATATTTAGCCGGGAAATGACTAAATTAGCCCACGCTAACGGTGCGGCAGTTGAAGCAGAAATCGGCAGAATTAGTGCCAGGGAAGACGGTTTGACAATCGATGAGAAAGCTGCCAAAATGACAGATCCCGTAGCAGCAGTAGAGTTTATCAAAGAAACTAAGGTGGATTTTTTAGCCGTAACAATTGGTAACGTTCACGGCAAATATTTCAGCCAACCCAAACTTGATTTTCCGCGTCTGGCAAAAATCCGGGCTGCTGTTTCAGTGCCATTAGTGCTTCACGGTGCTAGCGGTTTGCCGGACTCAATGATTCATCAATGTATTAAATTCGGAGTATCTAAATTTAATGTGAATACGGAAGTTCGCGAAGCTTATATGGACGTGTTAAAAAGTAGCATTTCTGAGGCACATCCGGATTTGTTGGAAATAATGGAAAAAGCTATCGATGCCATGCGATGGGTCATTTCTGACAAACTGCAACTTTTTGGTTCTGTCGGTAAAGCTTATTTGCATCACTCTGTCGAGACGGATGAATTGACCGCAAAGATTACCCGCAACAAACAAACAAGCCGCAACCAATCAAGTTTCGATCAAATGTTAAAGCCTGTGTATAGTGAGGCCTTCTGTCTTCTTGTGAAGTAAAAAAAACTAAAGTCCTGACTGCGAACCAGTTTGTAGTCAGGACTTCAGTCCTCTCTAACCGTTTAAAAATTGATCGGGATCGATGCCAGATTCCCGCAGCCGCCGCATTAAAGACTGCAATTGAGCTTCCGCTTGTTGAGCCCTAGATTCCGCTGACTCGGCCCGCTGCCGTTGCTGTTCCGCTTCAGTCAGAATCCAATTGCCATCAACATCATACCAGCGCAACCACAGTCGATCGATTGCCTGAAACTCTCCTTGCCACAAACCCAAGCCCAAACTTAAGTCAGGAATCCACACTCGCGACTCGGGCAATTCTAATTCTTGATAGTGTCCGCCCTTCAATTCAAACACTCGCAATTTGTTAGTATAGCGGCTGAAAACGGCATAAATAGGAACCCGCAAAATTTGCTCGTAAACCTCCCATTTTCTCGGCGGTTCGTCCTTCGTCTCCGGCTGCAAAGCTTGCCCGTTACCCGCAGTGTTTCCCGACTGAGGTGGCAACTTTTCTTCATCGGTATTGTCGCCTAAATCTTCTTTTTCTGTTCCCGGCGAAAGCAGTTCTACAATTACAAAAGGATTCACGCCTTCCTGCCAAGTAACATAACTCATCCGCAGTTCGGATCGATCGTAAAGTCGGGGAACTCCCACAACTCCAAACCAATCCGGCCGCTTGTGCCACAGAGTGTGATGCACGTCATAATAAAGGTTCATGTCGGTGCCGCTAAATATCTCAGAAGCTGGATAATTCCGAGGTCGAAACGTCAGGGTCAACAACTGCGGCTGCAAATCGTGAAATTCGTCAGGTAAACCAGGTTCCTCCGGGTCTTCGCTGGGTAAATCGTACATTGTCGGCAGCGTTTCTCTGGGCGATCGCGGCGGATCGGTTTGCGGCACAGGATATTTAAAAGGCAACATATAATATTGAGAAATGACTGCATTTATGCTAACATCATTTTTATACTTGCAGGACGAGCGCCAACACCCTGTAAAACGTTTATTTCAAACTTTTCTTCGTCTCTTCCGTGAAGTCAATCTAAAATCTAAAATCTAAAATCTAAAATCGACTGACCCGAACTTCTGCACTATGATCGACATTCCTCAACTGATTGCTCAAGAACTTTCCATTAATCTGTCCCAAGTTAATAATGCTCTGGAACTTTTCGCCGAGGGAGCAACTATTCCGTTTATTGCCCGCTACCGCAAAGAACGGACGGATTTGCTGAATGAAATTCAGTTGCGGGACATTTCCGATCGCTTCACGTATCTGACGGAAATAGAAGACCGCAAAAAATCGATTTTAGATACGATCGCCTCTCAGGGCAAACTCACTGAAGAACTGCAAGCTAAAATCGAATCGTGTTTGCAAAAAAACGAACTAGAAGACCTTTATCTGCCTTACAAACCAAAGCGGCGGACGCGAGCGACAATTGCTAGAGAAAAAGGTTTGGAACCGCTGGCAAGTTTTATCAAATCTCTAAACTTACCGACTGCTAAACCCGCTGATCTTGAGGCGGAAGCCGCTAAATACATTTCGGAAGAAAAGGGCGTTAAAACTGCAGAAGAAGCTGTCAAAGGTGCTGCGGATATTTTGGCGGAGGCGGTTTCCGAACAAGCTGAATACCGAGCTTATTTGCGAGATTTTTTGATGAAAACTGGGGTTTTTGTATCGAAAATTAAAGATGATTTTCCGGAAGAAAGCACTAAATTTGAAATGTACCGCAATTACCAAGTTGCAGCGAGAAGCGTTCAGTCGCACAATATGTTAGCGCTGTTTCGCGGGGAAACGGAAGGGGTTTTAGATTTAGACTTAGCCTTTGATGAATCCGCAGTGATGGCTTATTTGGAATCTCAGGAAATTAGAACTAAGATAGCAGCAGTTAAGGAGTTTTATCGATCGACCTTGAAGGACGCTTTCAACCGCCTGATGAAGACTTCGTTGATTACGGAAGTACGATCGCACAACAAAGCCATCGCTGACATCGAGTCGATCGCCACTTTTGAAACCAACCTCCGCGAGTTGCTGCTGTCGGCGCCAGCGGGAATGAAACCCACATTGGCGATCGATCCGGGATTTCGCACGGGGTGTAAAGTTTCCGCCCTCGATGAAACCGGGCAGTTTTTGGAATATCAAGCAATTTTCCCCCACCAAGCGGCCGCTCAGCGACAACAAGCTGGTAAAATTGTCAAGCATTTAATTGAAAAATATAAAATTGAATTAATTGCGATCGGCAACGGTACAGCTTCCCGCGAAACAGACGACTTTGTGTCGGAAGTTTTGGCAGATATGGACAAAAAACCGATTAAAGTCATGGTGAATGAATCCGGTGCATCGATCTATTCAGCGAGTGATGTGGCGATCGCCGAATTTCCCGACCTCGACATCACCGTCCGCGGCGCAGTCAGCATCGGACGGCGCTTGCAAGACCCCCTCGCCGAGCTCGTGAAAATCGACCCGAAATCAATAGGAGTCGGCCAATACCAGCACGATGTTGACCAAAAACTGCTCAAAAAGAAACTAGACGAAACAGTCGAAAGCTGCGTTAATTATGTCGGAGTTGATTTAAACACAGCATCGAAAGAACTGCTGACATTTGTATCGGGAATGACGGCAACAGTTGCCAAAAATATCGTCAATTACCGCAACGAAAACGGCGCGTTTAAAAATCGCCGCCAACTGCTAAAAGTTCCCAAACTCGGCCCGAAAGCTTTTGAACAAGCAGCGGGATTTCTCCGCATTCGCGGCGGCGAAAACCCGCTGGACAATACAGCAGTCCATCCAGAAAGTTATCCTGTAGTGCAGGCGATCGCCAAGGATTTAGACTTGCCGCTGACAGGAATAACACAAATATCGGAAAAAATCAAGACTGTAAATATCAAGAAATATGTCACGGAAAAAGTCGGAGAACCGACACTCCGAGACATTATTTCTGAACTAGAAAAACCGGGAAGAGACCCGCGCGCCGAGTTTAAATATGCTACTTTCCAAGCAGGAATCAAAGAAATCTCCGATTTGCAAGTTGGGATGGAATTAGAAGGCATAATCACGAATGTAGCTAACTTTGGAGCCTTTGTTGATGTGGGAGTGCACCAAGATGGTTTGGTTCACATTTCTCAATTAGCCGATCGCTTCGTAGATGACCCCAAACAAATTGTCAAAGTCGGACAAGTTGTGAAAGTGCGGGTTTTGGAGGTGAATGAGAAGTTAAAGCGGGTTAGTTTGACGATGAAGCTGCAAGAAAAACCGCAACCGCAAAATGGCAATAGTGCGAGGCTTCCGGCCCCGCGCCGACGTTAAAACTGTGGGGGAAAGCTGAAAAAGGGCGATCGAACCGCGAAGACGCGTTCGGCGAAGCCGTTCCCGTAGGGTAGGACACGAAGGAAGAGAAAAGAAGGAGAAGTTGGTAATTGCTATTTTTTCTTGCTAGCTTTCCAAGTGCCACCGTAGAAGTAAAAAGGATTGTTTTTACTTACCGATTCCCAACATTTAAGACACAAAAAAAAACCACTGCCCCGACTCGTCATACCGGGCGCGGTAGAGAGTCGAGGCAGATTGGAACGATCGCAATATTTGATTCTGATTGCCCTGGCCATTGTTACTCAGTTTCAAACAATAACCGATTCTTGAGGACGGGCGAAAATCATGCGGCCGGCGCTAGTTTGCAGGGCGCTGGTGACTACGACTCTGGCTTCGCCGCCGACATAGCTGCTACCTGCTTCTACGACAACCATTGTGCCGTCATCCAAGTAACCGATGCCCTGAGAAGGTTCTTTGCCTTCTTTGCGGATTTTTAGTTCGATCGTATCTCCCGGCAAATAAGTGGGGCGCACCGCATGAGTCAAATCGTTGATATTCAAAACCGGCAGTTTTTGGACGGTAGCTACTTTCGATAAGTTGTAATCGTTGGTGAGCAAAATGCCGTCGATATCCAAAGCGAAGCGGACTAATTTTGCATCGACTGTGGCAATATCTTCGTAGTCTGCCGAGTGAATTTGAATCCGTTCTGGATATGTTTCTTTGATGCGGTTGAGTACATCTAAGCCGCGGCGCCCGCGGACTCGCTTTTGATCGTTGGCGGAATCCGCTACAAGTTGCAGTTCTTGGAGTACGAATTGCGGCACGATAATTTGACCTTCGAGGAAACCTGTTTCTAGCAGGTTTTCAATTCGGCCGTCAATAATGCAGCTAGTATCGACAACTTTGGCACTTGCTGGTTTGAAAGTACCTTCGGCTACCAACACCGTGTCAAAGCTTTTGGGGTTGATCAGTCGCAAGAAAGCGCGGCCGTGGGTGTCGGTCAAACTGACGCCTGTGAAGCCGAACATGACGCTACCCAAGACGGCGACTAGAGGTTTGATGAAGCCGAACTCGCGGGGAATTGGCAGCAGGAATAGCGGAGCCAGCATTAAGTTTGCTACTAGCAGTCCGATGATTAAGCCGATCGCCCGCGTCAGCAGCATCTCCACTGGCATATCGCGGACTTGTTTTTCCAAGCGTCGATAGGTTGTTTGAGCCACTAATCCCATCACGAAGCCGATTAATGCTCCAAACGAACCTAGTACAGAACTTAAACCTTGTATATTTGTAACTTGCTCCAGCAGATTGCTCGGCAGGAGTTCGACTCCGTAATAGCCGATGCCTCCGCCTGCGATTATGAATGAGATTATTATGATTGCGTCTAGCATTAGTTCTAGGTTAATGAATTTATTCACATTATATCTTTGCAGTGCTGATACTTGTTTTCATGCTTTGGTCGGATATCGCCCTATTTACTCAGGGATTTTCATAAACTTATATTTCGCGGTTGTACCCTTTGGGGGATGTGCCAGGGAGTCGATCGGCATTTACCATGGCCCGCCGAAAGCAGGCACGAGGTGCGAATAGACCGCCCTGCTTGCTGTTCGGCAATTGTGGCAGCTCGAAACCGGTACGAGGTTAAATTAAAAGAGCCGTAGCTTGCGGGGCGGGACGCCATCGTTCGCAGCGCTTTTTTGGTAAGAAAATGTCATAATATACATAATTATTCATGATTGTTTAATGAAAACTTTAGATTTGAAGTGGCGCTTTCGGCTTGAAATGTAATGAACCCTACCACAGATTATTTAACATTTGAATTAAAAAAAAGTGTGCAAGCGGGAAATTCCGGGATTCCTAGTTCGGCTTACCTGCACATACCTTTTTGTCGCCGTCGCTGTTACTACTGCGATTTTCCGGTTTTTGTGGTGGGCGATCGCAAAAATGGCGAGAATTCCGGCACAATCGTGCAATACGTTGCTGTACTGTGTCAAGAAATTCAAGAAACTAAAAATTTAGGCGCATCTCTGAAAACAGTTTTTTTTGGTGGTGGCACGCCTTCGCTGCTTTCTGTCAGTCAGTTGAGCAATATTTTAGAGACTCTCGACGGCAAATTTGGGATTGCTGCTGAGGCGGAAATTTCTATAGAAATAGACCCTGGTACCTTTACTTTAGAACAGTTGCGGGGATATGCAGCGGCGGGAGTAAATCGAGTTAGTTTGGGAGTGCAAGCTTTTCAGGATGAATTGCTGCAAGCTTGCGGACGATCGCACTCTGTCGCTGATATTTTTGAAGCAGTAGAAATAGTGCGATCGGCTGGAATTGTTAATTTCAGTTTAGACCTAATTTCGGGATTGCCGCACCAAACTTTAGAACATTGGGAAACTTCCCTTAAATCGGCGGTAGAAATTGGCCCGACTCACCTGTCGAGTTACGACTTAATTGTTGAGCCTGGAACGGCCTTCGGGCGCTACTTTGAAGCAGGCGCGCAGCCACTACCTGCAGATGAAACCGCTGCTGAAATGTACCGTTTGGCGCGCTCAATTTTGACTGAGGCTGGCTACGAACATTACGAAATTTCTAATTACGCTAAGCCCGGTTATCAGTGCCGGCACAACCGCGTTTATTGGGAAAATCGCCCTTATTACGGCTTGGGAATGGGGGCGGCGAGTTACGTGGAAGGCAGGAGGTTGACAAGACCTCGCAAAACTCAAGAATATTATCATTGGGTGCGATCGATCTCTGGCCTCAATTCCCCAGCAACTCCTCAAATTGGGGGGGAAACCCAGCAAGATATTTACCCAGCAATTGAGCAAAATGTTCAAGTCTCAGAAAATGACGTTTTGTTAGAAACGCTGATGCTAGGTTTGCGTTTAGCAGAAGGAGTTAGCCTGTCGGCGCTGACTGAAAAGTTTACTCAACAAACGGTTGATAAAATTTGGCATTGTTTGCAGCCCTACTGGCGACAAGGATGGGTGGAAATTATGACTGAGGATAGGGGGAGCGCAACTTTAGGCGAGGGCGGGAAACTGCCGCTTTCGGGCAATTTGAGGTTGAGCGATCCCGAAGGTTTTTTATTTTCTAATACAATTTTAGCCGATTTGTTCAGCAAGTTAGGTGAGGATAATTAGCTCTGTCTGAGGAAGTATATCCCCAGCAAGCGCGATCGGCCCTAAAGCCGGGGCCGCCAATGCGACCTAAAGGAAATTCAATTGCTCCCTAGCTTGATCCTGTCAAAAATAATATATTTTCTATCGATCCCTACACAAAACTTAAAGGCGAACTAAGCCTTGAGATAGAGGCCACGACTGCACTCCAGCCGTCATACTTAAGACTGAACATTTAAAAAGTAATTTAATGAACACTTTAACTATCGATCGCAACCAAACCCAAAACCAGCCCTGCCTTGTAATTAGCGAGCGCGGGTGCAATCCGACTTCCAAGTGTAATTTTTGCGGTCACTACCAACAGGCAAGAGGTTCAGTCGGTCACTGTCAATTGTTGAACGCACCTGTTAGGGGAGGATGGAAATCTTGCACTTTAGCAATGCCTGCTTTTGCACCTTCTTGGGAATACGTGGAAGGCGCTGATATTTCCACGGCGAAATTGATTAATTAACCCAAACAATTTAAAAAAAAAATGTATAAAAAATTGTGTTTTAACGGGAATATGCTATATTTATTGTAGGTCCGTTGCCGATCGCTCGCACAATTGCACAAACAAGTTAAAAAAATGAATTTGACACTAAATCAGGTAATTTCCGAAGGTCATACGAGCATTTTGTGTTGGTATCTTAATAATACTAGCAAAGTGCAAATCGCTCGCATTACAAATATTCCTAATTGGTATTTTGAGCGGACAGTGTTTCCGGGGGAACGTTTTTTGTTTGAAGCGCTGCCGGAAGCTCAGCTAGAAGTTTGCAGGAGTGCGGATACGGGTGGTATAGTGTGCGAGCGAATTTTGTGCGATCGGCTGCGAGTTGAAGAATTAAGCACGGCTGATTGAAGATAATTCCCCAGACTTACCAACGAGGAATAGAAACCCAGTTTTTTCAGAAACCGGGTTTCTCGTTGTAATTATAAATTGTATATTTCGGGCGGCGTCGAAGCCCACCCCACAAGAATTTCAAGAAAATAGGTGGGTGGGCATTCTGCCCGCCCGAAAAGTTAAATTTAAATGCAGACCAGCTTATAAGTTAAATTAATTTTAGAAAATCCACCACTGTTTAATACTAAAACCCGATGTCCCTCACCGAAAAAATCCTCTCCCAAGTGCCGGGAGATGCCCTTGGAGGCCTGCGAAACGTCGATCGACTCTGGGAAAACCTCAAACAAAACACCGCACCAGCACCCCAAGCAGTCACACACAGCCAACAACCCCTCGAAACCCTCGATTTCGACATAGTTATTGGCGGTGGAACCCTAGGAATATTAATCGGTACAGCCTTAGCCGTGCGGGGCTGGCGAGTAGCCCTGCTTGAACGCGGCACCCTGCGAGGACGCGATCAAGAATGGAACATTTCTCGCAAAGAATTAGACGCCTTCCTCGAACTAAATTTGCTATCAGTTGAAGAGATAGAAAAGGCCATCGCCACCGAATATAACCCAGCCCGCATCAGCTTTGCCAACACCTCCGACATCTGGGTGCGCGACGTACTAAACATCGGAATAGACCCAGTTTACCTCCTAGAAACCTTGAAACAGCGATTTCTCCAAGCGGGAGGAAAGCTATTTGAAAATACACCATTTAAAACAGCAACCATTCACCCGGATGGAGTCTTGGTAGAATCTGTAAATACCGATTTACCACTTGCTACAAATTTATTTAAAACCAGATTATTATTAGACGCAATGGGACATTTTTCGCCCATTGTCCGCCAAGCAAGACAAGGTAAAAAACCCGACGCCGTATGTTTAGTAGTCGGCAGTTGCGCTCAAGGATACCCCAAAAACGACACTGGCGATATATTTGCATCCTTCACCCCAATGCAAAATCAGTGCCAATATTTTTGGGAAGCATTTCCAGCCAGAGACGGCCGCACAACCTACTTATTTACCTACATAGACGCCGACACAGAAAGATTCAGTTTAGAAACATTATTTGAAGACTATTTGCGCTTGCTTCCCCAATATCAAAACGTCGAACTCGAACAGTTAAAATTCCAAAGAGCACTCTACGGATTCTTCCCCTGCTATCGCCAAAGTCCTCTAAAAACGCCTTGGGATCGCATACTCCCAGTCGGAGATAGCAGCGGCAGCCAATCTCCCCTCAGCTTCGGCGGTTTCGGGGCAATGGTGCGCCACCTCAAACGCTTGACTCTAGGAATTGAGGAAGCTTTGACAAGCGACAGTCTCAGCAAAAATTCCCTGGCACTTTTGCAACCCTACCAACCGAATCTATCTGTCACTTGGTTGTTTCAGCGTTCGATGAGTGCTGCGATGAATCAAAAAATAGACCCCAATCAAATCAATCAACTTTTGGCTACCGTCTTTCAGGTAATGGAAGAGTTGGGAGAACCTGTACTCAAACCGTTTCTTCAAGATATCGTGTTGTTTCCGGCTTTGTCACAAACTCTGTTTAAAACAGCAATTAGCCATCCCGGATTAGTGATAAAAATTATCCCGCAGGTAGGAATAGCTAATTTGCTCGATTGGATGGTTCATTATGTAAATTTAGGGATTTATACGGGATTGCAGCCTTTGGGGAAAGCCGTAGAACCGCAGGTAAAAAATTTAGCGCCGACACAGCAATACTATTTTCACCGATTAGTTGAAGCGTGGCAATACGGCGCTGGAGGCGATTATTAATTGATTAATTGTGGCACGGGCATCTTGCCCGTGGCTAATATATGAACAGGCTTTCCGGCCTGTTCCACAACATAATTATATTAGTTGTGAGTTATGAAGGAGCTATAACTGCTAAAGCTTGAGGAATCACTCGGAATGTTGCCGGCGTGTAAGTTGTGATTTCACCGTCGGTATTAATCGGATGGCGTTTGCTAGTATTAACCTCAATTTCTTGAGCTTCCAATGTGCGAACGTTAGGCCGACTGGTATGATTGCCTTGTTTCATAGCCGGCAGCAAAGCAATGATTTCCCACCAGTTTTTTGTTTCCAAACTGTACAAATCTAGTTTTCTGTCGTCGATTGTGGCATTCTCGGCAACTGTCATGCCTCCGCCGTAATAACGGCCATTTCCAATGGCGATTTGAATAGTTTTAACATTAAAAGATTGGTTTTTAACTATAATTTGTGCTCTGAATGGTCGCGATTCCAAAATTACTTGCAAAGCTGTAAAAGCATAAGCTAAAATTCCCCAACGGCGCTTAAATTCTTTAGTCAATCGCTGGGTAATTTGCACGCTCAATCCCAAACTCGCCACATTAAAAAAATGTTGGCCGTTCACCCAACCCAAGTCTATTAGCCGAACTTGACCGCTGGCAATTACTTGACAAGCTGCGGATAAATCTGTAGGAATTCCCAGAGTGCGAGCTAGGTCGTTAGCCGTTCCCATCGGCAAAATACCCAAGGGCAATTTAGTGTCCATCAAACCTTCTATGGCGGCGTTGAGAGTGCCGTCGCCACCGCCGATTATTACTAATTCGACTCGATTTTGGTAGCGCCGAATTGTGTCGGAAAGTTCGCGGGCGCGGTCTGTAGATTCTACCATTAAGTCAAAACCCAGTGCTTGCAATTTTACAGTGGCTTGAGATAATAGCTTTTGCCCTTTTCGGGAGTGTTGGTTTACTAAAAGTAGAGCTTTCTTCATTTGTTAATTTTTAATTAGGAATATTGCGTATTTTAAATTACAAAAAGTATAGCTTGATGCCTTAACTGCATGAAATTAATGCTTTACTTCCATTTTACCAGTTATGATGGATTGACAAAAATGTTAAAAAATGGATAATTGTAGCAAAAGATTCGTAAAAAGTAGCTCCCTCCCGCTCTGACCTAGCAGCAAAAAACCTCGCTTCTCGATCGAACTTAATTTAAAATCATGTATAATTTTTTACAAAAAGCCCAAGTCGCTGCCGATCGCCAAAACTGGCCCTTGTTAGTCGAATGCTTGCAGCAAGTGACAGCCAAGGCCGGCAAGCCGCAGGAACAACACATTTTAGAGCAAGCTGTCAGTTTAGCAATAGAAGCCTTAGAATGGGGCGATTTTCAAGACCGCTGGGAAATTGCTAAAGTATTGCCAAATCTGGGAAATGGCGCGATAGCACCTTTAATTGCCGTACTCGAAGACGAAGACGCAGACACCGAGCCCCGGTGGTTTGCCGCCCGCATCCTCGGAAAGTTCGATCGCCCGGAAGTGATTCAAGCTTTAGTAGAATTAGTCAAAAATTCCGACGAAGAATTGAGCCAAATCGCTGCCGAAACCCTAGGAAATTTCGGCCCGAGGGCCATAGAATCCCTCGCAGCTCTCCTACTCCAAGAAGACTCGCGACAGTTTGCAACAGCAGCACTCGCCCAAATTCGGCGCACCGAAACCATCGCACCGCTGTTGAGCGTAGTTGGAGACTCTCAAGTTGCGGTGCGGGCGCACGCAATCGACGCCCTGAGCAGCTTTCACGACTCCCGCATCCCGCCGGTACTGGTAGCAGCACTCAAAGATCCGGCGACAGCAGTCAGAAAAGAAGCCGTGCGAGCTCTCGGGGTGCGCGCCTATTTAGATGCAGAATTAGATTTAGTTAACTTGCTCAAACCTTTGCTTTCGGACATCCGATTAGAAGTTTGTCAGCAAGCGGCGATCGCGATCGGGCGAGTGAAAACCGATGCTGCAGCGGCTGCTTTATTTGAATTGCTGCGATCGCCCATAACTCCGGTTGAATTGCAAATCGAAACTGTGCGCGCCCTAAGCTGGAGCGAAACTGCAACCGCTTTAGCATATTTGCAGCAAACCTTAATTGCCGAATTAACTAACACAAACTCTCCTGTTTGTCAAGAGATTGTCACTGTTTTAGGGCGACTGGAAAAGCCGGAATTAAAAGCCAAAGCTGCTGAAATTATGATCGATTTGCTCGCAAGCAATCATCCCGCCGTGCAGTCTGTGGAAATCAAACAATCTTTAGCTTTAGGGTTAGGGAAATTAGGGGATATGAGAGCGCTAGATGTCCTGATTAAAATGTTAGCAGACGCCGACACAAGCATCAGGCTACACTGCATGGCAGCGCTCAAACAGCTAGGTGCTGCCGAAACGAGGCAGCAATTAGAAAGTTTAGTTAAGCAAGAGAGTCTCGAACCAAGATTAAAACAGGGAATTGCGATCGCCCTGCAAGAATGGCAAGAAAATTAAGAGCGAGTGAATTTGCGGAGAACATTTAAATATAGGGTGTGCCCTCAACACCTTACGTAGAACTTAAATATTGAATTTTGAACTCGATAACTGAAAAATCAAAACTTTAACTCTGCTCAATTGGCAATCGCACTCGGAAAGTCGAGCCGAGTCCTTCCCCAGGACTTTCGGCCCAGACACTGCCGCCGTGGAGTTCCACGAGATGGCGGACGATCGCCAATCCCAGTCCCAGCCCGCCGTAATTGCGCGTAGAAGTGCTGTCAGCTTGGCGGAAGCGATCGAACACCAACGGCAAAAACTCCTTGCTAATGCCAATTCCCGTATCGCTGACAACGATCGAAACAGAGTGAACCAGAGACGGCCCAGACAAGATGGCGCCACCCGCCGCTCCCGGTTCCCCATCCTCCGAAAGCCTTATTTCCACGCGACCCGACGGCGGCGTAAACTTAATAGCATTCGAGAGCAAATTAGACACCACCTGCTGCAAACGAGTAGCATCGCCCCTCACCGAGCTCAGCCCTTCGCCACAAAAACTGACCAATTCAATTCCCCGAGCTTCAGCATCAAGGCTCAGTGCCTTCACGGCCGTTTCTACAATCCGCACCAAATCCACTGGGAACAGCTTCAAACACACTTTGCCGCTGACAATCCGGGAAACGTCGAGCAAATCCTCAATCATCTGAGTCTGCAACCGCGCGTTTCGCTCAATAGTCTCCAAACCCACAGCGGTTTTTTCGGCGCTCATCTGGCGCTGCCGCAGCATCTGGGCCCAGCCCAAAATCGCGTTCAGAGGCGTCCGCAACTCGTGAGAAAGCGTTCCCAAAAACTCGTCTTTAATCCGGTTGGCCTCTGCTGCTTCCCGGTAAAGCCGCGCATTGTCGATCGCCACTGCCGCATCCCGCGCCAAATCCTGCAGCAAAACCAAATCGCCCTCCCCGCAGCGGCGGCCGGACTCCCCGCACAGCAGCGAAATCGCTCCCAGCGTCCGCCCGCGAGCGATCAGCGGCACGCAGATTGCCGACAGCACCTGGGATCGCAGCACCAACTGCAGTTCCCTATCGGGCACAACCGCCTCGATCACCCATTCCGGTATTTCTGGGTAGAGCTTCGACTCCCCAGTCCGCAGCACCTTTGCTACTCCGTGCCGTCCCTGGGGGTCTAGTGGCATACGCCGATCGATTTGCCACAGCAGAGCGACTTTGCTCGGATCTGAGTGAGCAACTGCTTGCAAACGGATCGAGCCGTCGGCATCGAGCAAATGCACACAGCACCAATCTCCCAGCCCCGGTACTGTTAAATCTGCCAAACCTTGCAGCGCCTTCTCATAATCCAGGGAAGCCGACGACAGCAAAGCCAAAGCTTGAGCGCTAAAATAGGCTGTTTGGGTTGATCGCTGGCGATCGTCAATATCGGTACAAGTCCCGAACCATTTGAGAATTTGCCCCTCCGCGTCCCGCACGGGCAATGCCCTGCCCAGATGCCAGCGGTAAGCCCCGTCAGATGCGCGTTTAAAGCGGTATTCCACCTCGTAAGTCTTCCCTGTCTCCACCGAGGTCTTCCAGCTTTCTACAGCATCTTCCACGTCATCTGGATGCAGGGCTAGCTGCCAACCCCAGCCTTGAGTTTCCTCAAGCGTCAAGCCAGTATATTCAAACCAGCGCTGGTTGTAGTAGTCGAGCCAGCCGTCGGCTCTGGCAGTCCAAACTATTTGCGGGATGGCTTCAGCGAGGACGCGGTACAACTGTTCGCTGGCTTCGGCTTGGCGACGGGCGGCCTGTTCCCGCGCCAATGCCCAATTCCGCTGTTCTTCGGCCTCTTTGCGAGCGGTGATGTCGCTAATCACGCCGATCCATTTGCAGGGATTACCTTGTTTGTCAAGCACTGCTTTGCCCCGATCGATCCAGTGGAGCAAGCGGCCCCGCTGGCACTGAACGCGGTATTCCTGAAAAAATGGGGCGGCAGAACTGTCTGGCGCACTCAAATACCGATCGACTGCGGCCAAAACTCGATCGCGGTCGATCGGATGCAAGATACTGTTCCAAGCTTCTCTTGTCCTCGGAAATCCGCCTTTTTTGTACTCCAAATGTTCGTCTACGTGACCGAACCACAGCACGATACCCGTTTCGATATTCCATTCATAAATTAAATCACTGGCACTTTCTGCCGCAATCCGAAACCGCTCTTCAGACTGTCGCAGCACTTCCAGAAATTTAAAGCGTTCCGTCACATCCAAAACCAGAGACAGCACCGATACCAACTGTCCCGAATCGCTGTAAAAAGCCGAATTGTACCACTCGCAGTGTACCAACGAACCCCACTTATTATAATTGCTGTTGCGAACTACATTGCAGCGATTTTCTGGTTGTTTTAAACTATAAATTGCCGATTCTACCTCTGACAAATCGCCCTTAGAAATAAAGTTCCATTCGCTAAAATGCTTGCCTAAAACTTCTATGTTTTCCCAACCAAAAATCCTTTGTGCCGCCGGCGACCACCCGCTGAGACGAAAGTTTTCATCCCACTCAATCACCGCTAGGGGCGTATTTTCAAAATGAGAAGTGAGTTTTTGCAGCGCCTCGCGCAGGGATGCTTCTACTTGCTTGCGCTTAGTAATATCGCCAAAAGAAATAGCAATGCCATCGCCCAATTTAACGGTCATAATCCGAAACCAGCCGACAATGCCTTCGCTGTTGTAATAAATCTCGGTTTCGAGGGGAATTCCTGTTTCTAGAACTTCGACGTAACAGTCGAACAAATTGTTATCTTTATGGCCGGGCAGCACTTGCAGCAAGCGCTTGCCGATTAATTCGCCCGGGGTACTCTGCTGAATTTTTGCCGCTGCGGGATTGACGTATTCCCATTCAAAATCCACAATTGTGGATTCGTCGCGAATGCTGCGGAACACGTTAAATCCGTCTAGAGATAATTCCTGAAAAACGCGGAAGCGTTCTTCGCTTTCTTGCAACTTGTCTACAGTGTCAAGCAGGAGTTCCTCGACTCGCTCGCGCTGCGTTATTTCTGCAAGCAATTGCTGGTTAATTTGCTGGAGTTCGGTTGTGGGGAATGCGAGGGAATTTTTAATGGCAGAGTCGGCTTGCGGTCGATCGACCTTTTCAGTTCCCAGCGCCCTATTTCCTGGAAAAGAGGCCGCCCCAGCCATAGCCAAGAATTGAGAAACCCAGGGTATCAGGGACGCTACAGCCCACAAAGAGATGATAGCCGTAACGGCGGCGATCGAACTTGACAGCCCGTAGCTGGGATGCACCAGCATCCAAACTTGCATCAAGTGAGTTGTCCCCCCGCAGAAAAACCAGGCTCCCAATAGGAGAAACCCCTTGCTCAAAGGCACGTCCCGCTGCTTCCGGGCATAGTATGTCAGAAGTGCTGGAATTGAATAATAAGCCAAGGCAATTAACAAATCGCTTACCGCCTGCAGTCCCATCAACTGGGGCTGCCACTGGCAACATCCATCTTGGGGAATAAAATTGTGGTTAAATGACATAATCGAAAGAAATTGCAGCATTTCGGCTTTCCTGTGCGATCGATCATAGTTGCACTTGTGTTGCTGACCCGCTAATTTCTAGTTTATACAGAAAGAAACAGAAAACAAGAGTGACTTGAATCCGGCGATGAAAGTTCACCGCAGGTTTTAACCTGACTGCAATATTCGTACATTTATTGAGAGGCTGAGAGAGAGTGAGGTACTATAAGACCCAAGGAGGTAAAAAATGGAAGGCGAGTTTTAGAGTCCAAAGCCTAGGGAGAAACCAAGCAATTTAGCGCAATTGATGAAGCGATTATAACGACAAAAAACGGATAAAAGCACCCGACTTAAGTCGTGGAGAGATCAAAGTTTGAGATCCAAATTCAAGCTTCCAGATAAATCTGGGGAGTCAATCTAAAATCTAAAATCGACTGACTGTGCAGTTCATTCAAACCTTTTAGCTAGCAGCTTGCAAAATTCTATAAGTTCATCTTTATTAGGCCTCTTGCATAAATATTTGATTGATGGGTTAACCGCAGATTAAAAGCAAATAAACACAGATAAACCCAGATAATTCAATATAGTATGCGAATGAATGCAAGAGGTCTATTGAAGCCGTTTTTTGAGAGGTTTGCAGATTCAGAAATCCCTTCAACATAGGAGAATCGACCTCTAATTGGAGGCTCAGAAATCCTGCCGGAGCAGATTGATGCTTGGAGCGTAGCATCCCCGCCTCTCGCCCCGGAATCAAAACTAATCTGTACCTGTATCAAAGTGTACTAAATTCTTCTACTAAATCGGTTAATGTCACAGATTATCTTCCAGTAAAATTTCTGAAACCATCTCGAATTAAACCTCCATGCGCTTAGAGCAGCTTCAAGCATTTCTTTCAGTTGCTGAAACGGGTAGCTTTCAGCAAGCGGCCCGGAAGTGCGGCGTTACCCAATCGACTATTAGCCGCCAAGTGCAGGGATTAGAAGCGGAAGTGGGTTTGTCGCTGTTTCACCGCACGGCCCACGCGAAACTGACTGTGGGAGGGGAATGCCTGCTACCTCACGCTCGCAAAATCTGTCAGACTTGGCGAAATGCTGCTGAAGAGTTGGGAGATTTACGGGCAGGAAAGCAGCCGGAACTGTGCGTGGCTGCAATTCATTCGGTTTGCGCTGCTTATTTGCCGCCTGTGCTGCAAAAGTTTTGCCACGACTATCCTAACGTGCAGTTGCGGGTGACTTCCCTGGGGAGCGATCGAGCTCTGAAAGTCCTCAAAGACGGTTTGGTGGACATAGCGGTGGTGATGAACAACCGCTATTTTACTCAAGCCCCGGAAATGTTGGTTGAGGTGCTCTACAATGAGCCGATCGAGGTGTTGATGGCGGCGGGTCATCCCCTGGCCCAGTACGATCGAGTACCTTGGCCGGAATTGATTTGTTACCCGCAAGTGGTGTTTAAGGACGGGTACGGAATGCAGCGGATGGTGCAAGAACAATTTGGACGCATGGGTGCTAAACTTCATGCTGTTTTGGAACTCAACACTCTTGATGCTTTTCGGGGTGTGGTGCGACAGGGGGAATTGATTGCTTTGCTGCCGCATTCAGCTTTGGTGGACGCGAAGGGCGATCACACTTTAGCAATTCGGTTGATCGCCCAAGATCGGTCAAATTCCAAGGTTTCGGCTATCGGTCAATCAGTAGCCGATCCGACTTGGACTCGCGAAGTCGTGTTGGTGACAACTCACGATCGAATGCAAATTCCGCCGATCGCCCATTTCTGGAATCTGGTACGCGAATTTGTGCCGCCATTTGATGTAATCAAGCTAGGAAAATCAGGGAGTTAATTCGATAATTTTGAATTGAGAGTTGGGAATTTTAAATTTAAAACGATTCAAATATTACCAATTACTAACTACCACTTACTAACTACCCACTACCAACTACCAATTACTAACTTCAAAAGTTATGAGTGACGCATTTAGAGAATTGCTGCGAAAAATTGGCAGCGGAGTACACACAGGAGAAAACTTAACTCGCTCCGAAGCAGCAGCAGCCACCCGGATGATGCTGCTGGGAGAAGCAACACCAGCTCAAATCGGAGCTTTTATGATTGCCCACCGCATTAAACGGCCCACCGGTGAAGAATTAGCCGGAATGCTCGATGCTTATGAAGAATTGGGGCCTATGCTTGCCCCTCCAAACCGAGAAAAAGGGTTTTCCGTCTCTACCGTCGCCGTGTTTGGCGTTGCTTACGACGGGCGATCGCGCACGGCTCCAATTAGCCCTTTAACAGCCCTAATTTTAGCCGCTAGGGGCGTCCCAACCATCATGCACGGCGGCGATACCATGCCAACCAAGGAAGGTATTCCCTTGATTGAAATTTGGCGCGGTTTGGGAGTTGACTGGAGAAAACTGAGTTTAGAAAAAGTCCAGCAAGTTTTTGACAGTACGGGTTTAGGTTTTGTTTACCTTCCCAAGCATTTTCCTCAAGCCGCCGCTTTAGTTCCCTACCGCCGCGAAATTGGTAAACGGCCACCTTTTTCGACAATGGAGTTGATGTGGTGTCCCTGTGCCGGCGACGTTAACGTTATATCGGGCTACGTGCACCCGCCGACAGAAGGTATGTTTCAAAAAGCCTTTGAGTTGCGCGGAATCAAAAATTATACCACTGTCAAGGGATTGGAGGGAAGCTGCGATTTGCCGCGCGATCGGACTGCAATTATCGGCATTGCTAAGCCGGGTGCCGAGTTTGAGCGAGTGCTTTTAGCCCACGGAGATTACGGTTTTAGCAGCACAAATCCTCCCTTGGAATCAGCCTCTGAGTTATTAAAACAAATGCAGGAAGTGTTGCTGGGTAAACCATCGGAATTGATGCAGTCCGCTATCTGGAACGGCGGCTTTTATCTGTGGCGCAGTGGAGTTTGTTTGGATATGAGCTCGGGTTTGATTGAGGCAGAAAATTTATTGAGCAGCGGTCAAGTCGTGCAAAAACTTGAGGAAGTTAGCAAAGCCGTTAGTGTTTTGAGTTGAGAATGATTAATCGGGTTGTGTGTGCAGTGGGTACGCTACATTGAGCAGGCTTTGTACACAGCACCCTACCGAGAGAAATTTTTCTTCCTTCTTCCCTATTCCTTCTTCCCTCTTCCTTCTTCCTGACATCCGTTACATCCGTTACATAATCCGTTGCCGAACTTCCTTCTTCCTTCTTCCCTCTTCCTTCTTCCCAATGACAAATCATAAAATTGCTGTAATTGTGCTTGCAGGCGGTCAAAGTTCGCGGATGGGTAGGGATAAAGCTCTGCTGGAAATTGAGGGCAAATCCCTATTGCAGCGGGCGTTGGAAGTTGCAGCAGTAGTAGGGCCAGAAGTTTATGTTCTGACTGCTTGGCCCGATCGCTATCGATCGACCTTAACCGAAACATCCCAATTTCTGGTAGAGTACAATCCGGGCTCCGGGCCCTTGGTTGCATTGACTCAGGGATTGACAGAAATTGCCGCCGAGTGGATTTTACTGTTAGCTTGCGATTTGCCTTTATTGGATGCCCAGATTATTCAAAATTGGGCAAGTCAGTTAACCGAGTTTCCCGCATCAACTTTAGCAGTTGTGCCTTATCAAAATTCGCGCTGGGAGCCTTTGTGTGGCTTCTACCGCCAACAATCTCTGCCAAGTTTGCAAAGTTTTATTGACAAAGGGGGACGTTCCTTTCAAGTGTGGTTAAATCAAATCCCCGCAATCCCTCTACCTGTAGGGGAACGAGAAGCAGTAATGTTATCGAATTGCAATACATTAGAAGAGTTTGAGCAATTAAAAGGTAAAATGGGTAACGGTTGACGGTTGACAGTTGACAGTTGACAGTTGACAGTTGACAGTTGACAGTTGACAGACTAATGACTACTGATTAATTACTAATGACTACTGACTAATACTAATGATTAACCAATATTGGTTGCTCGATCGCAATATAACTTTCCTCAATCACGGCTCTTTTGGGGCCTGTCCGATTCCCGTACTGGAAGCGCAAACCAGTTTTCGGGAACAACTGGAAAGAGAACCCTTGCGCTTTTTAATGCGGGAATTTGAACCATTGTTGGATAATGCAAGAAATCAGTTAGCAGCATTTATCGGTGCGAGTGAGGATGACTTGGTTTTTGTCCCGAATGCAACCACGGGAGTAAATGCAGTTTTGCGATCGCTCTGTTTTTCTCCGGGCGACGAATTGCTAACTACAAATCAGGAATACAACGCTTGCCGCAACACACTTAATTTTGTAGCCGAGCGTACAGGTGCTAAAGTAATAGTAGCAGAAGTCCCCTTTCCAATTGAGTCACCCGACCAAATTATTGAAGCAATAATTAAGTGCGTTTCACGGCAAACAAAGTTAGCTTTATTAGACCACGTTGTCAGCCAAACAGGTTTAATCTTTCCCATCAAACAATTAGTAGGCGAGTTAGCTAACCGTGGCGTGGATGTGTTAGTAGACGGAGCTCACGCGCCGGGAATGGTAGCGCTGAATTTAGATGAAATTGGCGCGGCTTACTATACGGGAAATTGCCACAAGTGGCTGTGCGCGCCCAAAGGTGCGGGCTTTTTATACGTGCGACGCGACAAGCAAGATGCCATTCGGCCAACTACAATCAGTCACGGTGCTAACTCGCCGCGCGCTGATAAATCACGCTTTCAACTAGAATTTGACTGGATGGGAACTGTCGATCCGAGTCCTTATTTGTGCGTGCCTGTAGCTATTGATTTTATGGGTTCTTTATTGAGCGGCGGCTGGCCGGAATTGAGGGCCAAAAATCATGCTTTAGCATTGGCGGGGAGAAAAATATTGGCCGATAAATTAGATTTGCCGCTGCCTTGTCCTGATGAAATGGTGGGTTCAATGGCTGTTGTGCCACTGGCAGACTCCCAATCTGATGCGGTTGCAAAGGGAGGAATTCCACCTTTGCAAGAGGCGCTGTGGGAGATTTTTAAAATAGAAGTTCCGGTGATTCCTTGGCCGGATGCTAGTAAGCAGTTGGTGAGGGTTTCGGCTCAGTTTTACAATACTTTGCCGCAGTACGAATATTTAGCTAAGGCGCTGGTTGAGCTGACGAGAATTTGAGCGCGAGCTTTCCGAAAACAAACATAACACCCAACTACAAACAGTTATAGGTTTGTAGTTAGGGTGTAGTTTTCATAATTGTGGTGAATACAGAGTATTCGTCCTTACTACCCACATAATAATTGTTATAAAACAAGGCACAATTTGATCGCAAAATCCGGCAACGAATAACCTTTAACGCTCTTTAAATTTGCCACCATTTACCTCAACTCAAAAAAAGTCAAAAAAACAGCTCTCAATCCCGATAGCCCTAGATTTCGCCAATCCACCCAATCCTAATAAAGTTTGTAAATAACCCGCGAAATTTCCTAAGTTAAAACAGGGTTGTCAAATCGGATAGCGCACAACTTCCGCGCAACAGAATATAATGTATCAACACTTGCATTTTCGCAGACAAAACAAAGGAAAGGAAAAGAGGAGAATACCATGTCCAATGCCATGATGGTAATTTACCCCTATCGCGAACAGTACACCTGGGTTTTTGACGACGAGCGAGTCGGACTTGTCCGAGAACCATTTGTTCAGGGCGTCCCCGAAATGATTAACGCGCTCGTCGCAGACATTCCCAATGCCGATCGAGGTTTCCGACTTTTATTTTCCGCCAACCCATTTCCCGGATATCAAGCAGAAATGCTGTGGTTGAAAGCAGAATACGGCGGTAACTGGTATCGGTGGGAATCCAAAAATCTCGAAGGCTGGCTGTGTCCGGCTATGTTCAAATACTTTCGAGAAGCACCGCCCAAGTTTTACTGCCAAGCTGAAAAACTGCAATAATCAACAGCAAGTCAATGAAAAACTTGTCAATTTTT
This sequence comes from Microcoleus sp. N9_A1, assembly GCF_036701795.1. Classification (NCBI taxonomy): domain Bacteria; kingdom Bacillati; phylum Cyanobacteriota; class Cyanophyceae; order Oscillatoriales; family Microcoleaceae; genus Microcoleus; species Microcoleus sp. N9_A1. The sequence goes on along the minus strand of NZ_JAUBRI010000018.1, from coordinate 36,138 downwards.
AAAAGAAACTTTGTTAAACCAGTCGATAAAACCTCTCGAAAAAAGCCTAAATTATTCCTGTATATATTTGGGCTATTTTTCCTAGTTTTCACAGCCGCCATCTCCGCCGCAATCGGGGCAATTACCGCCCTGTTAGCTCCCGTGGAACCGCCAGTTATCAGTAGAGTCTTAGAGGCTACTGGCTTTAACTATTCATCATCCAACTCTGGATACCGCCTATCGCGCCCAGTTAATATCTTGATATTGGGAATTGACCGCGTGCCGGAAGCTGCAGCCAATGGCCCTAAGATGTTTAACGGTCGCAGCGATACAATCCTCTTATTCCACCTCGATCCTAGAGATAAATCTATTAGTTTGCTTTCTGTTCCGCGAGATACTAAAGTCGAAGTTCCCGGAATTAGCGTCAGCAAAATTAGCGAAGCCAATGCCAGGGGAGGAGCAGCTTTGGCGACGCGATTGGTTAGCAGTATGCTGAACAATACGAGAATTGAAAGATACGTGCGAGTCAGCAGCAGTGCGTTTCGGGAATTAGTCGATTTGTTGGGCGGAGTTGAGGTATTTGTACCTCGCGCAATGTCCTATACAGATACCGCCCAAAAGTTAAAAATAAACTTAGCCAAGGGATGGCAAACTCTCAACGGAGAACAAGCAGAACAATTTGCTCGATTTCGCAACGATGGTTTAGGAGATATTGGTCGCATTCAGCGACAGCAATCTTTAATTCAAGCTATTCGGAACCGCCTCACAAGTCCATCAGTATTGGTGCGCTTGCCACAAATTGTTCGATTGATGCAAAAATATGTGGATACAAACCTAAATTATGAGGAAATATTGACCCTGGCAAATTTCGGTTTGCAATTGGAGCGAGAGAATTTTAAAATGGTAATGTTGCCGGGAAGTTCTAGTTCAGAACAAGCCGATTTGAGGAGTTATTGGATTTTAGATGCGATCGGGCTCGATCGCATTATCACACAATATTTCAACCAGAGCGTGCCGGATTTTGCACAAGGACGATTTCGCAATCCAACCGAGTCTGTTTTGCCCAAAAACCTCAAAATAGCTGTCCAAAACGCTTCTAATAAACCAGCAACCGCAAAAACCGTTGCTGAATTTCTCAGAAAAAAGGGCTTTTTTAATGTATCTGTAGTGCAGGATTCACCGGAGAAGCAGCGTCAAAGTCAAATTATTGTTCAGCAAGGCGATTTAGAGGCAGCGAATCTACTGCAAAAAGAGTTAGGCGGCGGTAAAATAGAAGCATCTTCTACCGGTGAAATCAATTCTGACTTGACACTTCGCGTTGGCGAAGATTGGGTAAAACGATTTTAATTAGTCATGAGTCAATTACCATGAGTGCAATATCTGTGAAAAGTGTCTTCCGAATTTTCCTGAGCCTGTTTGTAAGTTTAGTGTTGGCTTTTGGGTGGGTGCTGCTGAGTGCTACTCCGGCATTTGCCCTGCCGAAAACAAATATTAATTACACAAATATTAATTTGTCCGATCGCGATTTCTCCAATTCTGACTTAGCGGGCGGAACATTTGTCGCGGCCGAAATGCGGGGAACCAACTTTCAAGGCGCTGATTTAACTAATGCGATTTTGACTAAAGGAGTTTTGCTGAATGCCAACTTGTCAGGTGCCAACCTCTCCGGTGCTTTAGTAGATAGAGTTACATTCGACGGCGCTAATTTGACGAATGCGAATTTTTCAGAGGCAATTATGACTCGAACTCGGTTTTATGATGCGGCAATTTCCGGCGCTGATTTTACGGACGCGATTATCGACGCTTATCAAGTTACTCTCCTGTGCGAGAAAGCAGATGGTGTCAATCCCGTGACTGGAGCTTCTACCAGCGAAAGTTTGGGATGTCCGTAGCAATTCACACTTAAAAAAATCCCTGGCTAATTATTTGATTAAATGCACCTGTAGCGAGGTAAAATACACACATTAAAGCCCCTCTCCTGCAAGGCGAGGGGTTTGAAAAAAATTCCAAGTGTCGGCTCTATCGAGCGCTACAAATGCCTGTGCTGGCAGTACCAACTACCAAATCGGAATTCAAAAGCAAATCTAAATCGGTGTCGGGATTAACAGCATACAAATCGACTTTATCTCTACCCAAAAACACCCCGATCAAAGTCCCGATTCCCGCGCCCCCCAGCACCTCTTCAGTCGCGATCGCCCGATCGCCCGTAACACCTGCGATCGCCGCCGCTGCTGCTGCACCCAACGCCGTATTCTTAACCAGATTACCAACATTAACGCCCTTGGTAACAGTTTCTTTCCTAGTAATCAGTTGCGAAGTGGCCACCAGAGGCACTCTGCTGCCGTTGATTATACTTAATTCTTGAGCCACAAACTGAACGCCCGAAGCAGTCGATCGCAATTCGCCGCTAATTTTCGAGCCTTCGGGTATCAGCACTTGGCCATTATTACCCGTGATATCCGCAGCCACAGTCAGCGTAATCGGAGACTTGTCATTGGGGCCGAGCAAAATCTTACCTTTTGCATACTCGATTGGAATAGTCACCCCGCTGGGAATTTTCACAGCCACAGATTCGCTAACATCAATCTTGGCAATGTAAGGAGAATTAATTGCTCTTGCTTGATTGGTACTCACCAATGTTTGATAGATAAAAGCAGCTACTTCAGCTCGCGTTGCTGACTTGTTGGGTTTGAGAGATTTAGGATTGGGATAGCTGACAACCAACTGTTTTTCAGTAGCAGCAGCAACGCTTTTTACAGCATAACTTTGAATCTCACCCGCATCATTATAGTAGTTGAGAACATCTTGAAAATCGCACGTAGGCTCATAGCCCATTCCGTTATTTAAAGCGACTACAACTTGAACGCGAGGAATCTGCTGTGTCGGCCTGAAAACATTGCCGGGATAGCCAGACATCCATCCCATTTCGTAAGCTTCGGCGATCGCCCCGCTTGCCCAAAAATTAGACGGAACATCGGCAAACCCCACAGCAGCGCGGGTTTTTGCCTTTTTCACAGAACGGATCATTGCCGCGAATTCAGCCCGCGTTACCGGTGCATCCGGGCGGAAAGTGCGATCGGGAAATCCTTTGATAATTCCTCTTTCTGACAAATCTTGAATAAAGTCTTTTGCCCAGTAGTTATTATTAACATCCGAAAAAGCTGTCTGAGCAAAAGCAGGCGCGGGAGTTAGCATGGGCGCTGCGGTTCCGGCAACTGTTCCCAGTGTTAATAAAACAGATGTACCAGATTTAATGCGATGTAATACAGACATTTTTGATTCTCCAATTTACACATTTTTTTATTGAGGAGAACTAAGCTTTTGAGAGGCTGATTGATTCGGTTCAACTTGCTTTTTCCCTCTGTTATGTAATCATTATTGAAGCATTTTACTTCTGGTGCGGGGAAGATACGGTCTTTTAAAATAAATATTTTGATGCTTGTTTTGGAATTTTAAAATGCTTAAATTCCTTAAAATCCTTATGTTGCTTATCTCCCTTATCTACCTTGTGTCTGCAATTAACAGGATTTAGGGACAAAGCCGAAAGCCGTTTGATATTAGTTAACTATATTAACTGAGATATTGCACCATTCTCAATAAGCTTTTTATGAACAGGCAAGATGCCTGTTCCACAAGAAAATTCACTCTTTGTGGAACAGGCATCTTGCCTGTTCTTGAGAATGGTGCAAGATATGAGTTAACTAAAAGTGAATATAATTGACTCAATCGAGAAATACCTGTTTGTTGCTTATGAGTAGCCTGACGTTTGCCTCTGCCCATCAGCTAGCGCGAATGATTCGCGATCGCCAAGTCTCTGCCGTCGAAGTTCTCGACGCTTACCTTACTCAAATCGCAAAGCATAACTCGCAATTAAACGCCATTTGTACGCTGGATGAAGACAATGCCCGTACTAGAGCAAGACTTGCCGATGAAGCCCTAGCCAGAGGAGAAAACTGGGGTGCTTTACATGGGGTTCCCATCACGATTAAAGACATTTTTGAAACAGCCGGACTCCGCACCACAGCAGGCTATATTCCCCTCAAAGATTATGTGCCTCAACAGGATGCAACTGCTGTTGCGAGATTGCGGGCAGCAGGTGCTGTCATCATGGGAAAAACCAACATGGCGGAACTAGCTGCAGATTATCAAAGCACAAATTCTCTGTTTCCACGGGTGAATAATCCTTGGCATCTTGACTACACACCTGGGGGCAGTTCTGGAGGGAGTGCCGCGGCTGTCGCAGCCGGACTTTCACCGTTAGATTTGGGCAACGATTTCGGGGGTTCGGTGCGTCAACCCGCTCATTTCTGCGGCATATATGGTTTAAAGCCGACCGATCGCCGTATTTCTACAGCAGGGCAGATTCCTGAAGTGCCGGGAATGCCACTGTCTATTCGGCAAATGATGACTGTGGGGTGTTTTGCTCGATCGCTCGAAGACATCCGGCTATGTTTTTCCTTAATTGCAGGCGCGGATCTGCGGCGTCCTGATGTCGGGCCGGTTCCGCTCGATCGACCCTCTGGCAAGCCTTTGCAGCATCTCAAAATCGCTTGGAGCGATGAATGGGCCGAAGTTCCCGTTGCTTCTGAAATTCGAGCAGCTATGGAGTCGATCGTGCAGACACTCTCTCACGCAGGTGTCCAAACCGAACGCTGGCTTCCCAAAGACTTTGACCTTTCAAACATATTTAATCTCTACGGACGGGTTTCAGCATACCTCAATGTCTACGCTCAACCGCAGGATAGATATAATATCCGTCGCAGTTTGGAGTTGCTTTTCCGTACAGCAACCCAGGGCGATAAGGAACTCCGAAAATTGGGAGATTTCAGCAGATTCCTACCTGAGATATTGAATCCAAGTTTGAAAGGATATTTCGAGGCACTCACACAGCGCGATCGCTTCACAGCCTATATGGATGAGGCTTTGGAACCCTGGGATGTCTGGCTTTGTCCCGTTGCGGCAACCGCTGCGTTTACCCATCGTCGCGCTTGGAGTGCCGTTGACATTAATGGCAGATCCTATCCTCATGCAGTGGCAAACGGAACTTACACGATACCTTTTAATCTTAGCGGACATCCTGCCGTCATAATTCCAATTGGACAAACTCAAAATGGTTTACCGATTGGAATGCAAATTGTTGGTAAGCGGTGGCGTGAAATGGATTTGTTGGCGATCGCAAGTGCGATCGACAAAGTGGTTGGTGGCTTGCAACACCCTCCTGGTTACTGAGCATTTTATCAAGTTTCACTTGATGGTCAAGAATACAATCAGTGTTAGGGTGCGTCAGGTTTGAGATTTTCCATTTGCACGGAAAGTATGACTCTGACGCACCGTTTTTTGCGGGCGTGCGTCAGTTGTGAGATTGTTAGTTTGTAGCGAAAATAATGCTAGCTGACGCACCCTACTTGATTGTTACTGATGTCTAATGACTGATACTTGCGATCGGCTCCCAACTCGTTGCATCTTCAAATAAAGATTGATACCCCGCTGCATTGGGATGGAGACCATCCGAAGTTAGACACGAACTACACCAATCACTGCCGCGATCGATCCATTTATCAAAAATATCTAAATAGGGAATTTCCCGCAACTCACAAGCTAATTTGGTTGCTTCCTTGTACCGATATTGGTCAGCATGACTGTAATACAAACAATCTTGAAAAGGCATTTTACTTTCATCCACCGGCACCATCCCGACAAATATTACCGGGCAAAGTTGTTGGGATAGGTTTAATAAATTATCCAAAACAGTTTTAAAATGTTCAAAATCAGTATAGCTGCGCCCCGTCGGTGACTGCACCCTCGCCGAATCGTTGAGGCCGACGGAAAGTATCATAGCATCCGGGACGCGGTTTCTGAGCTCGCCCCGGTGGCGAAACTCGTTTTCGAGCCGCTGGGAGACTTGATAGGTGCGATCGCCCCGAACGCCCAAATTGTATAAAACGTGTCCTGCACTCTCCGGTAACATCCACTGGCGCCGCAATCTTTCCACCCAGCCACCGCCTACACCGTCGCCGAAACCGTAGATTAAGCTGTCGCCGAAAGCAACCAATTTGAGGGGATGAGAATTTACCCGATGCAAGTTACCAAAGGAATAGGCTGTTGCTGCCTGCATAAGCAATGATACTCAGTTAATAAATTATGAATCTTGACATACTAGACTAGAATGTAACATTACATAAAGTAGGGAGTCTCATGGCTAATAAGCGTCCACCCTTCGATTCAACTCAGCTTACCCGTCGGGCGGAAGAGTTGATTAACGGTGCATCCAACCGCTATCGGATTACGGTGCAGGTGGCGAACCGCGCAAAACGCCGTCGCTATGAAGATTTTGACAATATGGACGACCATCAAATGAAACCTGTAATGCGGGCGATATTTGAGATGTCGGACGAACTGACTCAGCCGGAAATTATCGGAGACATCTAGACTTTGGGAGTTTTGGGTTTTGAGTGGTGAATTGCGAGCAATTTTTGTCAACTCAAAACTCACAACTTTTTCCAACTAGACTTGGGCGCACGGGACGAGAAACCCGGTTTATTCCTAGTTCCCTCGTTAACAAAACTCTGATTTTTCTAATAAACCGGGTTGAGGAGTGTAAATCCTAAAATTAGAAACTAGGACATCTGCTTGGGGGTAAGTTTATGAAATTATTCTATTTTTGAAATTTTTGTCAAAACCGTGAATATATTAAAGCAGGGCTTAAGTTTTCTGTTGGTTACTTTGAGTGTAGCGATTTTCACGCTTTTGAGTTGGGTATTGGAATCCGGGGAACTGAGTCTGTCGGCTTTGGAACCTTCGCTGCTGCGGAGTTCTGAGTCTGCCTCAGTGCAGCGGGTGGCTCAACAATCTGCACCGCCGCAAGTGAGGGTGCAAGATGCGTGGAAATTTGTGTACGAAAAATTGCCGGATTTCCCGATCGAGAATAACTACATTTCCAAGGAAACAGGAAAAGTCGATCCTACTAATACTTTAGTCGGGCGGTTGATTCGATATCACGTATTTGTCAAAGGACGGCCGCCCAATTACCGCTTAGATTGGAAGTTGACTTTAGCTGACTATTTGGGGGCGACTCCCGATTATTTGGTGGAAAGTGTGTATCCCGGAAACGACGTTTTGCGATCAAATCCAATGGAACAGGATCGTGGTGCTATTCAAAGGTTAAATAGATCACAGCGGGATGCTTTGGTTCAAGCTTTGGTTGATGTTTTTACGGAGAATTCCGAGCGTGGGCCCACACCGGCGGCGGGGGAAAAACCACAAGGGCGATCGAATTCGCCGGAGATATCGCAGCCGCAGCCGGGAGATGCGAAGTTGCTGGCACCTTAATACTCAGGAATGCAGAAACCTGGTTTTTTACGGAAATACTGCATCCCGGCCTTTGAAAATGGTAAAAAACCCGGTTTCTTTCGTATTTATGGGTAATATCAAATCTGTTAGCATCGGAATTATTCCTATCTCTATTCTCGACATCTGCGTGAATCAGCGTCAATCCATTGTCATCTGCGGCCTGAGAAATTATCTTTTTTTTACCACCGCAGATACAGGCAGATGCAACACAGATTAACGCAGATGAATTAGATCAATTTCGGTTTCACCATCGGGAATTGTTGACCCTTCGGCTTCGCTCATGGCTTCGCTGTTGACGGGATTTGACTCTTCCGATGCAACCGGAATTGATATAAGTCCTACTAATCCAAAATCTAAAATCTAAAATCTAAAAACCCTCAATGGTGGAACGTGTAATTAAGACTGGTAGCGGATGGCGTTTGGGATGGAACCCGGAGGCGGAGGAGTTTAAGGGTTTGGTGGCTGGCGACGGTTGGGCGATCGAACTAACGGAGGCTGAGTTGAACGATTTTTGCCGATTGTTGGGGCAATTAGCCGGCACAATGAGTCAGATGGCCTCTGAGTTGATGGACGAGGAAAAAATAGCCATTGAAGCCGAAAGCGATTTGCTGTGGGTGCAGGTGGAAGGCTATCCCGAAGCTTACAGTGTGCAGTTGATCTTGAATGCTGGCCGTCGCTGCGAGGGTTTTTGGGCGGCGGCTGCGGTTCCGAGTTTGGTGCAGGCTGCAAAAGTTTTAAAAGTTTTTTGACTTTTTTGGGAATTCTATGCTAAGCTATTAAAGCTGTCGGGGCGTAGCGCAGCTTGGTAGCGCACTACTTTGGGGTAGTAGGGGTCGTGGGTTCAAATCCCGCCGCTCCGATAGATGGAATCCTTATTTTATAAGGGTTCCATTATTTTTACTAGATAAATCGTAGGTTACGCATTCTCAATAAGGGGCCGACAAAGGGTGACATACTCAGACAGAAAGTGCGATAAATCAGGGATATGCCAAAAGGCTCAGTAAATATAGAAGTTTTCAAAGATCGGTTACGGCTTGCCTGGTCATGGGAGGGGGAAACGCTTCTGGCTCTATCTCGGTTTGCCGGATTCGATCGTCAACCGTAAAGCCGCTTCCATCAAAGCTTGACATGACCAGTGGGAATTTTGACCCATCTCTGGCAAAATACAAACCCCAGAAACAAGAATCCATCTCTGTTTCTGACCTGTTTCACCAATTTATCGAGTACAAGCGCCGGAAAATCGAGCCTGCTACTTTCGCTAAATATCTTGGACTTCAAAAACACGTTTCTGTGTTTTTCAACAACAAAACAACAATTTCTGTTTCTGAAAATGTTGCTGAGAAATTTAGAGATTGGCTATTATCCGATCGCTCCCTTGAACCGGTGACGGTACGCGAACGGATTGTGATGATGAACGCTTGCTGGGAATGGGCACAGAAAAAGAAGCTGGTTCTCGAAAATCCTTGGGAGGAAGTCAAAGTCTCGGTCGCGCCCAAACAGCGCCCAGAACCGTTCACGCTGAAAGAAATAAGCGCGATCGTCCAGAAATTCCGCTCTGACTCAAATCTGACACATTATGCGGACTATGTGGAATTCAAATTTGGTGTTGGGCTCCGCACCGGTGAAGCAGCAGCGCTTCTCTGGCGACATTGCTCCCAAAACTGCGATCGCACCTGGATCGGAGAAAGTTTGAGCAATCGTGATCGGAAAGCAGCCAAGCGGAATAAAGATCGCACCGTGCCGCTAACAGCACGGCTGCAACAACTACTGCTCGATCGCCGAAAAGAGAATCAGAAACCGGATGATTTAATTTTCACCAGCATTGAAGGCAGAGCGATGGCGTACCGCCCCGCAAGCTACGACTCCAAAAATTTCTGCAATCGCTACTGGAAACCTGCGCCTGCATCCCTTGGAATTGATTATAGAAAACCTTACAATACCCGACATACGCTAATTTCGCATGGTTTGGAATCAGGCATGAATCCTGTTTCGATCGCAGCCCTTACCGGCCACGATGTCCGCACTCTCTACGAAAATTATGCCGGACTTGTCAACCCGCCAAAACTACCAGATTTGTTCCCTGTTTTCGACCCGGTTTCTGATGTTGACTGTCCGGTTTCTCACCGAGATACCTCTCCATAAATTTCTGATGATCTGGATGATTGATATCCCCACCACAGGTTATCAATTGTTTAATCAGTTGTTGATTGTATAGAATTTTTCCGCCAGGATTTCTACCCCAGTGAATTCCTTCTATAAGTCTGTTTTGTTGTCTGTGCTGAAGAAGGTTTCGATCGCTACAATTAAGGAATGAAAATTTAATAACATAAGCAAGGTATAATAAACAAATGAGTGAATATCAATTAATTGATATTTGAATTTCTTGGTCAAAACTTATCCTTTTTCGATATTCACCCTGTTTTTGTCGCTAATAATTGGTTGGTTGATTCAAGTAATTTTCTCCCGGTAAATTTATGTATTACTCCTCTGAAATTACTGCTCAGATGCGGAAACTTTATCAATCTTTATCGGAAAAAGATCGACGAAGATATGCAGCAATAGAATCCCAAAAACTTGGCTGTGGTGGAATTAGTTACATAGCGAGAACTTTATCAGTAGACAGGAATACAATAGCCAAAGGCATTAAGGAATTAAAAAGTGAATCATAGACTACCTTTAATCAACAAAGAATTCGTCAAAAAGGAGGAGGAAGAAAAACTAGCGATTCTCAGATACCTGGTTTGAATGAAACTTTTTTAGAAGTCTTAAAAAATTATACAGCAGGAGACCCAATGGATGAGAAAATCAAATGGACTAATCTCACTCAACAAGAAATAGTTTAAGGCCTGAAACTTCATGGCATAACAGTCAGCGTGACGGTTGTTCAGAAATTATTAAAAAAGCACGGATATGTGAAACGTCAAGCTCAAAAAAAACAAACAACAAAAATCACAAATAATCGTAATCAACAATTTGAAAATCTTGCCACAATTACTGAAGAGTATGAGTTACAGGGAAATTCTATCATTATTATGGATACCAAAAAAAGGAATTTATTGGAAATTAATATCGCTCAGTAACTCTGTATACTACCGAAACAGTTACCACATTTGACCATAAGTTTTTCAGTTTGGCTGATGGCCAAGTAGTGCCTCATGGAATTTATGATGTGCAACATAACCGAGGATATTTAAGCCTAGGCACAAGTAAAGATACGAGTGAATTTGCTTATGAATCGATTAAATCATGGTGGATAAATTACGGAATCTCTCTCTACCCTCAAGCAGGTTCAATTTTGATTAAATGTGATGGAAGTGGCAGTCATAATTCTAATCATTATATCTTTAAATCGGATTTATAAAAATTAGTCAACGTAGCTCCATATAAAAATCAAAATAGCACATTATCCTCCTGATGAATCCAAGTACAATCCTATTGCAAATCGCTTATTTCTTCATGTAACGAGAGCTGGTCAAGGAGTGATTTTTACCAGCCTTGAGTTGGTCAAAGAACTCATGGAAAAAAACCACACAAAAACCGGACTTTCTTTGGTAGTAAATGTGCTTGATAAAATTTATCAAACTGGTCAAAAAGTAGCTGATGGATTTAAGAATACCATGAAAATTATTTTTGATAAATATTTGCCAAAATGGAATTACCGTGCAGTTCCGACAATTGAGTAGATATAGCAATCCTAAATCATTTGTGAATTTCTTACTCCCTCCCCTTGATAAGGGGAGGGTTGGGGTGGGGTAAAAAGTTTACGACTCCTGCAAGGATTGCTATAGTGGAGTTATTAAATTTTCATTCCTAAGTTGCTGGCAAAGTTGAAGTAGCCGTAGGGTGCGTTGCCGTTGACAATCCCTAAGTTTGACAGACAATCTCACAGATCCGCATCTGACCAACAGGGCCCAGACACAACACTCCAGTGCCCTCCGCCCAAAACTTTTTTTGTAGCAATATTTTGTAGAAATCGTATTAAATAACAAACAATGAATTCACAACTTTCGACGTTTTGGAGCTTACCAGCCGATCGGGTGCTGACTCAGGTGAAGTCTACGCCCGCAGGTTTAAGCAGTCAGGATGCTCAACAACACCTGAGCGAATACGGTGCGAACAGCCTGAAACAGAAACAGCAATCGAACTCACTGACGCTGTTGCTCAATCAGTTTAAGAGTCCGATTATTTTAATTCTGATTTTTGCCGCTGTGCTGTCGATATTTCTGAAAGATGCGGCAGATGCGATCGTCATTTTGGCGATCGTCCTAATTAGCGGATTATTAGGATTTTGGCAAGAAAGGGGAGCGACAAATGCTGTTGAAAAATTACTGGCATTGGTGCAAGTAAAAGCAACGGTGTTGCGGGATGGTAAATCTCAAGAAATCCCCAATGAAGAGGTGGTTCCGGGTGACATTGTGTTGCTTAACGCTGGCGATAGTATTCCCGGTGACTGCCTGATTTTAGAGTCGAAAGATTTGTCAGTGAATGAAGCGGCGCTGACTGGGGAAACTTATCCGGCTGACAAACTTAGTGGCGTTTTGCCTGCTGAAACTGATCTCGGTAAGCGCACTAACATCCTTTATATGGGTACTAATGTTATCAGCGGTACTGGCAAAGCAGTGGTGGTGCATACCGGAAAGGAGACTGAGTTTGTTGACACTCCTCGGCTATCAGGCGCGAGGATTCTTGCTTGGGCCAGTCGATTTGCTCGTTGATGTCACCACCAATGAGTAGAGCTCGTTCTGTCCGATCGCGTTAATTTCGGTGTGCCCCACCGTATTCAAAGTGATTCCTGCACGGGCTTTCAATCCGAGGGCCAAAATGTTGAGCGCTGCGTTGTGATCTCTGTCTAATACCGCGCCGCATCCACAAATATGGGTTCTGATCGACAGCGATTTTTTGACTCTATTGCCACAGGCTGAGCAATCTTGAGATGTGTACTGAGGAGCAACAGCAACAACCATTTTGCCGTACACTTTTCCAAAGTATTGTAGCCACTGAGCAAACTGATTCCAAGCTGCATCGCTAATTGATTTAGCAAGCTTATGGTTCTTGACCATATTCCTCACCTGCAAGTTTTCGTAGGCTACGAAATCGCTAGATTTTACTACGCACAACGCTGTCTTAATGGCGAAGTCTTTGCGCTGCCTACTAACTTTAAGGTGTTTTATTCCTAACTTGTTAATCGCTTTTTTACGATTACTAGAACCTTTCTTCTTTCGGGAAACTCGTTTCTGCGCTCTCTTTAAGGCTTTTTCGCTTTTGCGAAGATAGCGAGGGTTAGGGATTGTCTCACCATTACTGTCGGTATAGAAATGGTTCAATCCGACATCTATTCCAATAGCTTTACCTGTGGGAATAGATTCCTCTGCCCGTTCCACATTGATGCAAAACTGAGCATAGTAGCCATCAGCGCATCGCACAACCCTAACTCGCTTAATTTCACTAGGAGCATAGAAATGCAAGTCTCGACTACCGACTAATTTAAACGTCCCAGCAGCAAAACCGTCCGTAAATGTTAGGCATCTTTTGTCGGCAGAAAGCTTCCAACCTGATGTCTTATACTCTACTGAGCGAGTGTGTTTTTTAAACTGCGGGTATCCTTTTTTCCCTGGCTTTTGGGCGATGCAATTAGCGAAGAAACGTTGAATAGCAAAAATGGCACGTTCGGCCGAAGCCTGACGTGCCATTGAGTTAAGTTTTCGGGCCCATTCAAACTCTTTAGCCATGACGGCGCATTGTTTGTACAGGTCAACTAACTTAACTCCTTGATTGTCGATCCAGTACCTAAGAGCTTTGTTTCTGACAAACTGAGCTGTACGGATCATCTCGTCGATGACCCGATATTGCTGTGCTTTGCCTTTTAACTTCAACTCTAATACAATCATGAAATGATCCTATCACGTTTATAGAACCCATTTGACATCTTTGAGTTTTTGGGTTGGGTGACGAGAAATACCGAGAGAAACCCGGTTTCTGATATTTACGATCATGGCGAGAAACCGGGTTTCTACGAGTTTTTGGGTTGGATGACGAGAAATACCGAGAGAAACCCGGTTTCTGAGATTTACGCAGAATAGATCTCAAATGGGTTCTATAGAGTTTTGTGTCTATAAAATAAACTATTTGAAAATTCTTTACATTATGCGATCGCAATTAAAGCCGTCCTATAAGAACGGGGCTTTGACCCAATTTTTTGGTAAGCTGAGAAGAAAAACATGATTACTGTCCACCACTTGAACAACTCTCGCTCCCAGCGAGTGCTCTGGCTGCTAGAGGAACTCGACCTAGAGTATGAAGTCAAGCGCTACGAGCGCGACCCGAAAACAATGCTCGCTCCCGCGTCGCTGCGTGCAGTGCATCCACTGGGCAAGTCTCCCGTGATTACCGATGGTGCGCTGACTCTGGCTGAATCCGGTGCGATCGTCGAATACTTAGTTGAGCGTTACGGTGGCGGACGACTCGCTCCAGAGCTTGGCACGCCGGAACGGTTGCGATACATCTACTGGCTGCATTATGCTGAGGGCTCTGCGATGCCCCCGCTAGTGTTGAAGCTAGTCTTTAACCAAGTCGAAACAAGTCCGATGCCGTTTTTCGCTCGACCGATCGCGCGGGCAATTGTGGCTCGCGTCAATAAATCGTTCATTGATCCTCAAATCGCACTGCATCTGGGTTATGTAGAAGCAGAACTTGAGAAAAGCTTATGGTTTGTTGGTAGTGAGTTCACCGCAGCCGATATTCAGATGAGCTTTCCATTGGAGGCGGCGGCTGCACAGGTAGGGTTGGACAGCAGCCGACCGAAACTGATGGGATTTCTCGATCGCATTCATGCACGTCCCGCATACCGCCGTGCATTAGAACGTGGCGGGGCATACGATCTGCTGAATTAAGTGGAAATCCTTTCCTAAACTGAGGTGAAGCGTTCAGCCCGAAACCATTGTTAATAATGCTGGAAAGTCTGTGATGCATTTGACATCATCACACTTTCTATTGTTGAGGCGATCGCAAGGTGCAATTGACGATCGCTGAACGCTTGAAGTTACCCATCAATGCCATTAAAGTTGCGATCGACGCTCAGCGCGAGCGCACACGTGGAAGAGGATCACAACGGCAATCTGAGATTTACGTGGAATGGCGAGACGCTGACAATGCACCCCCCGAAGCACAAAGATTTATCTGATTTGAACAAACGATGTGGCAGTCATCGCGATCGCCTACGCTTTGACAAAAGAATTCCAACAGAAAGCTAAAATATTGGGAGAAAAGATTCAGAACGAGAATGGAGTTGATGCGGCAGTTCAAGCGCTCGCGAGCTGTCTTCAGCAAAAATGAACCTGAGAGATGGCAATATTTTCCCTATGGTGCAGAATTTACATTCACGCACAATTTTTTTTTGCGATCGCCTCTGCACGCTTTAGCAGACGATTGTTGAAGAGATCGCAATGACCTTGTAATAAAAGATGCGGTAATGTTACGTTAAAATAAGAATTAAGCCTCAGTTGCGTGATAATAGATAGGTATACTGCTCGTTCTATCGGTGGAGGTGCAGCCGAAAGCTTATCTGTCATTATCCATAGTTCACCTACTTTGGAGTTATCGATAGAGCAGCAGTCGGACAAGCCACAAATTTAAAGTTATCTTCAGTTTTTCATTAATATGCAAACTATTGAAGTTGAATACTCAGGTCAAATCCAAGTTAATAAAGGCAAAAATCCTAGAGAACTTTACGCCCATCAAAATGAGGCAATTAAGGCACTTGATCAGAAAAATAAGTCTCCTTTTGAGGGTTTGTTAGTTTTGCCTACGGGTGGTGGAAAAACGTTGACAGCCGTTCATTGGTTACTACGCAATTTCATCGACAAGCGTAAAAAAGTTTTGTGGATTGCTCATCGACATGAGCTACTTGATCAAGCGTTTGAAACCTTAAAATTTAGTGCTTACCCATCATTACTAAGTGATACTGAAAGATTCAAGTATCGCGTGATTTCTGGTCATCCCAAGCACGATCGCCCTGTTAACATCGAAAAAAGTGATGATATTATTATTGCCAGCAAAGATAGTTTAAACAGTGGGCTAAATTACCTCACAAATAATTGGGTTAATCATTCCGACGCGATACTTTTAGTAGTGGATGAAGCCCATCATGCAACAGCAAAGACTTATCGAAAATTAATTGACAGCATTAAGCAAAACTTTAAAGATAGAGGAAAAGCAGATGGTTTCAGAATGTTAGGGTTGACAGCAACTCCATTCAGAACAGATAAAAGTGAGCAAGGTTTGCTTAAAAAAGTTTTTCCCGATGACATTATCTTTTCAGAACACTTGAGGACGCTCATTACAAGAGGAATTCTTGCAGAACCAGTTTTCGAGAACTTAGAGACCGAGCTAGATTTCTATAAAGAATTAACAGACAGAGATATTAGATCAATTGAGGACTTCGACAAATTACCTAAGAAGGTTGCCGAAAAAATTGCGATGTCGAGTATCCGCAATAAACGGATTGTCGATCACTATGTTGAGAACCGAGAAAAGTATAAGCCCCTTCTGGTTTTCGCAGTTGACATCCAACACGCGATCGCATTAAACGGATTATTTAAAAAACGAGGAATAAACTCTGACTTCGTGGCATCAAAAATCATAGACGAAGGCACTGGAGCTACAATTTCTGTAAAAGAAAATTCAGAAAAAATCAAGCGCTTCAGGGCCGGAAAACTCGAAGTTCTCATAAACGTAGAAATGTTGACCGAAGGAACTGATTTGCCTAATGTTCAAACAGTTTTTCTGACACGCCCAACTACTTCTACACTTTTAATGACCCAAATGATTGGTAGGGCTTTGCGCGGACAGAAAGCAGGAGGTACAGAAAAAGCCTATGTTGTAAGCTTCATCGATAATTGGGAAGATAAAATTAACTGGGTTAATCCTGAAAAATTGACTGATATTGATGGCGCTGAGTTTGTTGATAGAGATATCGAGACAATGAAGAGAATTGCTCGACTTATCTCAATTGAAAAGATAGAAGAGTTTGCCCGTATGATGGATGATTCCATCGACACTACTGCTTTAGAAAAACTAGATTTTCTGAGGCGGGTTCCTGTTGGAATTTATCGCTTTTCTATTCTTGAATCTTCTGAGTCTGCTGAACCAGTGTCTAGAAACGCTGAACCAGTGTCTAGAAACTATGATGTACTTTTATATAACGGCACTGAGGAAGCCTATGATAGTTTTGTTAATGACCTAGATGCTGTATTTAAGAGTGTAAATATCCAAAATAGAGAAGTCTTGACTGACGAGGAGCTGGAATATTTACTGCAACTAACGAAGAACCTCTACTTCCCAGACTATCCTTTCCTGCTTGGATACAGAGATGATGATGTTAAAAATATTTTACGCTTCTATGCTCAAAAGGAGATGGAGCCAGAGTTCATCGCTTTTAGTGAGCGTAGAAAGTGTGATTTGTCAATTGTGGCAAGACATATCTACGAGAATGATTTAACACTTAGGCAAATAAATGAATATCTTACATCGCTATGGAATGACAGTAAATCCTTTTGGCAGGTTTTATTTGGATATAATTACGTTTATTTCAAGAAACAGGTAGATATCGAAATCAATAAGCTACTTGGAGTTTACCCCGATCTAACAGTTACCCCGACCATTGTAATTCCTGATACAGTTCCATTAGAAAGCCTTTCACTTGTGGAAATCCGAGAGCGTGATCCAGCAGAGTATCGGGATATTAAGAATGCTGTCTTTGCCAAGTATACTGACGGGAAAGGATTCATCGTCTGTGCCTCTAGTGGGTTTAAGAGCCAGATGCGAAGAGATTTTCAAATTGACCACATTATACCAATGTCAGAAGGTGGCTTAACTAGATTGGAAAATCTCCAAGTGTTGTCGCCCAAAGCACACGCAGAAAAAACTCGGTTGGAGAATCTAAAAAGGTAGTGAGTCGCAAAGCTTGAACGAATCCGCAGTATAACAATTCGCTTGGAGCAGACTGCTGAAAGATATTGGTACTGAGTTCAAGGTTACTTGCAGGCGCTCAAACGAACCGTTATGCCGAATCGATAAGTCCATTAAGATTATCTATTTCAGTTCGAGATTAGGCAAGCGAATATAGTAGACTTCGTTGTTGAGTTCGGAGAAGTTATTGGCGATCGCCCTCTAAAACATCAAATCATTTGAGAATATTTGTTGTTGGGTGGAATAGCGATCGCCTACAGCAAACTTTAACGGTCAAGTCATCGACATTTTCTTCTTGCCAAAGTGGTTCGCCGATCGCATTTTCACGCTCTATGGTGGCTTGCTGATAGTTGCGCTTCTGCTTCTTGTGATTAGATTGTTGAGTTGATGGGCAATCAGAATATCCGCCTGCAGATACATATATATATATGATGCGATCGCTATTCTGGATGATATAACCAAAAGCTTTTAACCAGTAACATACATCGTATTTTTAACCAAACCTTCAGCGCAAAGTGCTGTATCTTGCCCTTTCCACCTTTTAAAACATGACTAAAATCCAAGAAATTTCTCTAGACGATTTGTGGGAATCAGCACCGAAGAGCGATCGCCCCTTCAATCCTGAATCATTAATCAATCTTCCCAATCTAGCCCGCCGCTATTTGGAGAATGCGATCGCCCCCGGTACACCCCTCGCATCCGCTGTTCGACTGTGGATGCACGGTGAAATCAAACTCGATCAAAAATGGCATCCCTTCAAGGGAGAAGAAGTTATCTACGGTCATCGTGGCATGATCTGGCGGGCGACGACTTGGGCGAAGGGCTTACCGATTTGGGGAGGCGATCGCATCGTGGATGGTGTCGGCGAGTCGCAGTGGAAAATCCTGGGGCTGTTTCCAGTGGTGCAGGCATCTGGTGCTGATATCACCCGCTCTAGTGTGGGCGGAGTTCAAGTAGAGTCGATGCTGCTGCCTTCCATCCTCTGCAATCCCGACATCTCCTGGACAGAGTTGAACGCTTCACAGGTACAGGCAAACTTCACAGCCCTCGGCGAACCTGTCAAACTCACCCTGACAGTTAGCGATCGGGGAATGTTGGAGGAAGCCAAAATCGATCGCTGGGGCAATCCAGAAGGTGAAGCGTTTCACTATGTGGATTTTGGGGGAATTGTCGAGCAAAGCAGTACCTTTGACGGCTACACAATCCCGACTCGTCTTCGGGTAGGCTGGTTTTTGGGGAGCGATCGCTTTGAGTCTGAAGGCGAATTCTTCCGCTGTTCGATCGATCGGGCAATCTATCAATAAAGGAGGCATCCATGTCTAAGTCAATGAACCAACAAATTCTGCTCAAAAGTTACCCGACGGGAGAACCAAAAGAGAGTAATTTTGCTTTAGTTGAAACAGCAATTCCAGAACCGGGAGAGGGAGAAATACTCAGCAGCACCATTTACTTATCTCTCGATCCGTATATGCGAGGGCGAATGAGCGATCGCGAGTCCTATGCAAGTCCGGCAAAGTTAGGCGAAGTCATGGTGGGGAGCACTGTCAGCCAAGTAGTGAAATCAAACAACCCCAAATTTTCAGCAGGAGACTTCGTGCTGGGATATGGCGGTTGGCAAGATTATGCGATCGCCAAAGCCGAAACCTTGAGAAAACTCGACCCCAGTCAAGTACCAATCTCTTACGCATTAGGCATTACCGGAATGCCTGGAATGACCGCTTATTTTGCACTGCTAGATATTGGCAAGCCGAAAGCCGGCGAAACAGTCGTGGTTTCTGCTGCTTCTGGTGCTGTTGGTGCGATCGTCGGTCAAATTGCCAAAATCAAGGGTTGTCGGGCAGTAGGCATCGCTGGCAGCGATGAAAAATGCGATTATGTTGTCAATGAATTAGGATTTGATGCCTGCATCAACCGCAAAACTCAAGACCTGAATTCAGCATTAAAAGCTGCTTGTTCAAATGGAATCGATGTCTACGTCGATCATACGGCTGGCCCGATTCTCGAAGCAGTTTTGCAACAGATTAATCTGGGAGCCAGAATTCCTTTAGTAGGTTTAATCTCCCAGTATAATGCCGAAAATCCACCTCCCGGCCCTAATCTGATGCCACTATTGGTTAAACGTGCGCTGATTAAAGGGTTTCTGGTTGGCGATTACCAGCAGCGTCACGAAGAGTTTATCAATGATATGTCTCAGTGGTTGCAGGCAGGCAAACTGAAGTACAGAGAAGACGTTGTAAAAGGGTTGGAAAACGCACCCCACGCCTTTATTGGTTTACTGCAAGGGGCAAACTTTGGCAAGTTAATCGTTCAGGTTAGTGACGATCCAACAAAGAATTGATAGCATCAAAAAAGATTGAGTTTTTTGACGCGCATCACCTATTAGACTTTTTGCAAAAGTCCTTTTAATGAATTTGTGGGACGGGCGAGACGCCCATCCCACAAGAAAGAAAAAAAATGGGATGGGCATTTTTCCCGTTCTGGCTATTTTTACAAGAGGTCTATTTATGAGGTTTTTGAGTGCAGAATCATCTGATTTTGAGTGATCAATAAATTCACCTAATTAAACGTCAAATACAAATCGCTCAAAATGTCGCTGTGTATGTCTTCTTCCTTCTTCCTTCTTCCTTCTTCCTTCTTCCCTCTTCCTTCTTCCTTCTTCCTTCTACTTAAATCATGCCAACTGCAACCGACTTCAAAGATTACTACACCATTCTGGGAGTCAGCAAAACTGCAACTCCTGAAGAAATTAAGCGAGCCTATCGCAAACTAGCCCGCAAACATCATCCAGATGTGAATCCCGGCAATCCAGAAGCTGAGGATAAATTTAAAGATTTGAATGAAGCCAACGAGGTTTTATCAAATCCTGAAACGCGCAGCAAGTATGACCAATTTGGGCAGCACTGGAAGCAAGCAGGGGCTGGCGGCGCTCCTCCCAGAGGAACTAGCACGAATGCCGGGGGATTTGATTTCGATCCGTCCACTAATTTCGACGAATACAGCAATTTTGATGATTTTATCAAGGATTTGCTGGGTCGCGGCGGCCAAAGCCGATCGCGACAAACTCATTCGGGCACCTCGAATCAGGCTGATGATTTTGCGGGATTTCGCACTCAAGCACCTGCACCTGATACTGAAGCGGCGATCGCGCTTTCGTTCTCAGAAGCCTTTCACGGCGTGCAGAAACGCTTGCAGTTGGACGATGAAACCCTTAACGTTCGCATTCCCGCAGGTGCTAAATCAGGCAGTCGGATTCGGATTAAAGGAAAAGGTCGCGTCAGCCCTTTTTCTCAACAGCGAGGCGATTTGTATCTGACGATCGAACTATTTCTCCACTCATTTTTTAAGTTTTCAGGTGATAATTTAAGTTGCGAGGTTCCTATTCGCCCAGATGAAGCTGTTTTAGGTACTCAAATCCAAGTGCCAACGCCAGAGGGGGGTGTGATGATGACTGTGCCGAAAGGGGTGAGTTGCGGGCAATTGCTGCGGCTGCGCGGCAAGGGTTGGATATTACCCAAAGGCGATCGCACGGATCTGATTGTAAAACTTCAGATCGTGTCTCCGAAGGAGTTGAGTGAAATCGAGCAGGAGTGTTATGAAAAAATTAAGGCGAGTAGCAGTTTTAACCCGCGTTCCGCAATAGAAGAGGTGAGACTATGACCGAATTTAGCTTGTCCACTATGGTTGTTTCCCCAGATGGCGATCGGCTGTATACGTTTGAATATGCAGCTTTGGTGACGGAAACTTCAACGATGATAATTGAGCAATTTGTGCAAGTGGGGTTGATTGAGCCGATCGGCTCAATGTTGCACGCGCGGGAAATTGCGCGCATTGGTCAAATCCAACGGTTGCGCCAGGATTTAGGACTAAATCTCGTAGGGGCGGTAATGGTTGTAGATATGGCGCAGGAAATCGCCCAACTTCGGGCCAGGCTAAAAGCATTGCAGGCTTGACTTGAGAAAATATTATTTCTGTCATCTTCGCTCCTGGACGCATGGGTGGTCAGAAAGCGGGTTTATTTAGACTTGAATTGCATAAATCTTTGAGGCTAGCCGGTCAACCGCAGATGTCAGGCAGATAGACGGAGATGAACGCAGATAATTAAAGATAGTTTGCGACTTTTATAAGACAATACAGTTCACTTAACAATTTTTATTCCCCGGAGATCCCCCTAAATCCCCCTTAAGAAGGGGGACTTTAAGAGCTTTCTTGTTCCCCCCTTTTTAAGGGGGGTTAGGGGGGATCTTTCTTAAGTGAACCGTATTGTTTTATCAGAGGTATTTTGTCTTTGATTAGTCCATAACCATTAATCAAATCTGATACCAGTCGAGTCTTTGTTATTCGATAATTTTTGAAACAAAACCGCTTTTGAAATATTTAATATTCAACCCAATAATCCAATGATTAATCATCAATTTCAATCGACCGATTCCGCCGCATCTCAAAGTGAAAATCGCGTTGCAGTGTTGCTTGCAGGTTATGGTGAAGTGCAATCTTACCGCGATCTGAGTCGCTACAATCAAGCTGCAACCAAGTACATCGCGGCTCAGTTTGTGCCAATTCCACATTGGCTGTACCCCTTGGCTGGCAAGTTTCTGGCGCTTCAAGATTTGTACAATTTTGGGGTCAAGCATCATCAGTTCATGTCACCGGAAAATGAGATATTTGAAAAACAGCGCCTCGGCATTGAAACAGAGTTGCAAGACCGATGGGGCGATCGCGTGCAAGTGTTCAAGGGATTTTATTTCTGTCAGCCTTTTGTGCAGCAGGTTGTCGCAGACCTGATTCAGCAAGACTTTCAGAACTTATTGATCTATCCTTTGCTGGTTGTCGATTCTGCCTTTACGGGAGCAATTGCGATCGAACAAGTCAATGAAGTTATTGCAGCAAACGCACCTCAGAATAATCCTCAACACTCTCCAGATAGAAAAGTATATGTTATTTTTTATCTCATAACCAAAGTTTGGGGGTGTAATCGGTTAGCAGAGATATTGGGAGATGTTTCGCATGATTCTATCAATCGATTTTTATTAAGAGAAAGATCTGAACCGAAAGATTTATTCGAGACAGCTCAGAATATTATCACCAAGCGAAGGAGGGATACTGAGTATTGATGATACAGTAATAGAAAAACCTTATAGCGACCCCAAAAGTACAAAACTAATAGGTAATTTTTGGTCTGGCAAATACCATAAAACGATGATAGGGTTAAACTTGATTACCCTGTATTATAGTGATATCAATGGTAATTCAGTCCCGCTCAATTATAGAATATATGATCGAGAAGAGGGGAAAAGAAAAAATCAATATTTTATAGAAATGACGACGAAAATCATGAATTGGGGGGTGAAGCCCAAAATAGTTACGGGTGATAGTTGGTATTCAGGAGTAGAAAATTTAAAATTTCTCAGAAACCAGAAATTGGGGTTTTTATTCGCAGTCAAAAAGAATAGAACTGTCTCAAGTGAAACCAAAAAGTATTGTGCAGTAGGGATTATGGACATTCCAGATGAAGGAATAATCACTCACTTGAAAGAATTTGGATTTATAAAATTGTTGAGGAAAGTGTTCAAAAAATATGACTCTAGACACTATATTTTATATTTACCAAACTCGGAAAAACTCCGAGAAACAACTAGAAGTCAATTTGTCACGATTCATGATATTCATTGGGGCCTTGAAACCTTTCACAGAGCAATCAAACAAGTCTGTGGAATTTGTCTGTTCATGGTGAGAGATACCAATGCAATCAAAACTCATATATTTTGTTCACTTCAAGCATTTGTTAAATTGGAGTTGATGCGGTCTGAAAAAATAATTAGTAATTGGTATCAAATACAAAGAAATATGTTCAGTTTAGTTATACGTGAGCATATTTTTGGCTTTCCTTCAGAGTGATGCTATGGTCGAGAATACATAGATAATGTTTTTGGTCAATGCGTAAGTCCTACAGTCTATAGCTGTATCCTCAAATTCAAAGGCTTTGCGATTGCTTCGCGACTCTCACAATGAAATTAATCAAAAAAAAATGGCGTTTGTACTTGACAAACGCCATTTTATAGAATTACAAACGTGGCGTCTTATCTTGTTTAAACGACGCTAACAATTCGCGAATTTGGTCGGCCGCAATCTCGCGCCCGCCCAAACCAAAAGCTAGAGCAATCCCAACTGCGATCGCCCCAAGCAGCAGCCCGAAAGCCAAATTGACAATATCGCTGCCAATTCCCATCTGTTGCAGCGCCAAGGCCGAAACAAAGGCAATAATCGCAATCCGAGCCGCTTGGCCCAAAAGCCTCGCTTGGCGAGTTCCAGAACTGGCAATCAAACTAAACGCCAGATTCGCCAAGTACAAGCCGATCGCAAATACCACCAAACCGGCTAGCACCCGGCCTGCAACTAGGACAATACCGCTAACAATCGCCGTCAGCGCTGGAATTTGCAGCACGTCGGTAGCCGCCACCACTGCAAACAGCAGGATGCCCACCTGCACCACAATGCCGACAAACTCAGAAGGCGTGCGGGCTGGAAGTTCGGGTTCCTGAAGAATCGTTGCCTCCGGATTGATCGAACTTGGCGGTAGCCTCAGCGACTGTTTCGGTGGCTGCACTCCCAACCAAGAAAAGACATTGTTAAAGCCAATTCCGGTCAGGATATTAGTAACCAAATCGCCTACCCAGCGCCCCAAAATGTAAGCAAGCGCCAGAATCAGCGCCGCCGTGAAGATTTTGGGAACCGCACCCAAAATGTCGTTGAGCATCCCGATTGCAGGCTGCGAAATCGCTTGAATGTCCAAAGCGTTCAGAGCTGCGATCGCCGTTGGAATCAAAATCAAAACATAGACGATCGTCCCGACAATCCACGACAGCGATTGTCCGCCCGAAGTCCGCGAAATTCCAAACCGAGCGCCCAAATTGTCCGCCCCAGCAGCAGCCAACAGATTTGTGACAATCCGCCGCACCACCATAGCCAGCAGCCAGCCGACAAACCCAATCAGCACAGCTTCCAGAATTTTTGGAATGGCCGCCAGAATTTGGTTGAGTAAATTATTAACTGGCAGCAGAGCCTGCTGCATTTCCAGCGAGTCGAGAATCAGCGGCAAAAACAGCAGAAAAATGAACCAGTACAGCGCATTCGCCACAGTATCGCTCAGCAGCAAAGGGCGCTCGCTGGGCACAGTTCCCACCTCCTGATTCAAGCGCTCGTCCACGCTAAAAGTCCGCATCGCCCGCGATACGGCCATTTTGGCGACAGTTGCCAACACCCAAGCAATCCCCAACCAAATTAGCGCCCCGGCTAACTTCGGCAAGAAACCGGTAATTTGATTGAGAAAAGTATTGAGGGGTTGCGAGACAGCCGTTAGATTCAGCCGATTGAAAAAGGCAATTAGGAAAAAGACAAAAATGATCCAGAACACCGCTGCGGAAATCCATTTTTCCACTTGCGGGGCTCCAGCTCCTTCTGGGCGGCCTGTAATCCAAGCAGCCAGCCGATTGTCGATCGTAGTCTTCTTGAGCAATCCCCCGACGACAGAAGACACGAGGGCTGATACTATCAAGCCAATGAGCAGGATACCGACGGCCCAGATGAGATTTTCAATGTTTGAGCCCTGAATGAAATTGTTAATTCCGCGTTCGGCATCTGTCAGGGCATTCCCGGGCTGGGCCTGTGCCAAAATGCGATCGGACAAAGCCGCTATGGGGCCAGATATCGGTTGAGTTATCTCTTGCCAAGTTTCATTCATTTTTTTCTCAGGTTAACGTCAGATTTGACTAGGAGAAGACGAAACTTTAATAATAGTTCCAAAAAATCTAGACATCGCCTAAATTTAATGTTTGTACACTTTTAATCGTACTGGGTTAACTACCAAACCCTCTATCGAATTTGGGATCAACCCATCTCCGACTGCTTTTGGACCTATATTCAAAGAACCGTTCACATCGGCATTTATTAGTTGTCCAGTTTTGGTTCTGAACAATCCTCTTTTTACCCTACTGCCAATGTAGTCGGAATGTTGTTGAATTGGTTCCCAATTCAAAGCTGAACATTTGGAGGTGTAACTCTCCTCAACTAACACAACTTGAATTCCCGCAATTTGTCCTTTATACTGCAACATTTGCACGAATCGGCGATGGGGAATGCAGGCAAAATTTTGATTGTTAACCTTGCCCGTCTTAATCCCATCTTTGAAATCCTGGTTCCCGCCTATAGCCAGCAAGCCAATTTGATGATTAACGAGTTCTTTAATAATTGCGGAACTCGTCGTGTGGAGGTGGTAATCCACTTTACAGTTACGCTTGTGCCACAATCTGGCGAGTTTTTTAGTGGTTTTTGCGGCGGGCAGCAATGATTTCAATGGCGATGAAACTTGATTGCAGTATTGGTTTGTTGACTTAACAGCCCGTCCGTCGTAGATTGTCGGTACTAACCCAGGAACATTGTAGGTTAATGTTGCCAGATTGTTTAATCCTAAATCTATGGCAGCTACTCTCTGATTAACTTGTAAAGGCTGTTCTAACTTTTCATAGAGTACCTCGACAACATAACAACCTACCTTGGGAACAATCCGGATTTCCAGAATCGAGGTAACTTTTGATGGCAACCAAATATTAGTCCCAGAGGGACGAGCATATCCTTTTTTTAAGGCTCTTTTGCTGACAGCTTGACAATTAAATACAACTACATAGCGCCAGTCCTCTCTTTTTCGCTCTCTTGAACCTTTATAATGAGGGATTTTCGGTACCGCTTGAAATTTAGTTGGGTCTTCCTGATAGTTTCGCACCGCCAGATAATAGCTAGTCCATGCTTTGAGGACTAAGCCGAGCGTGCTTTGTGCTACCTTGGCCGGCAGTGGTTTGTAATCAGGACTTGTTTTGAGCGCGGGATAAACAGCCAGAGCGTTTGTTTGTTGGCTGGCGAAAAAGTTTTGACGGTAGATGTAGTTAGCGCTGTTGTAAAAATTTTTGCATAGCCAAGATAGTCGATCGGCTTCTAGATAAAACCTATAATTTGGTTTAATGATGTGCCTTTCGACTAGCTGCATAATTGGTATATATACTTTAATTCAAGATGATACACTGTAATTATGAGTGTGTCAATCTTTTAATTTCTGGAAAAATTGACGGTACAAGTAAATAAAGGACTATAAAGTAAGCAAAATTTTTGTAATACCATCATTGTTGCAGGTTCTCATGTCAATTCGTCAAGTTTTCGAGCAATCCATTGAAATTCGCGCTGCTGCTACTCTGGTGGAGCAGTGTATAGTCGATCGCACTTTAATGCACAAGTGGCTCAATCCCCTGCTACGCTGCGATCCCCAGGGCGAATGGGATACTGCTGTAGGAAGTCGCAGCTTATTTATCATAAAAATTCCAGTTTTGCAACCCACTTTAGAGAGTGTTGTGTTGGAGCGACAACCAGGTTTAATTGTGTGGGGGTTTGACGGATTTTTCAAAGGATGCGATCGTTGGGAATGCCAGCCCCAAATCCAAGGAACTCTCTTGATTAACCGCTTTGAATTTCAAATTCCCAATCGTTTCATTAGATTGGGTTTCAATCGCTTTGCAGCCCCTTGGACGCAGAAAGATATGAAAGACCAACTGCGCCGACTTAAGCGGGTAGCCGAGCAACTATCTCAAAAAATGGGTAATGGGTAAGGGATAATGGGGAATTGGTAATTGGTAATTGCTAATGAGTAATTGCTAATAGCTGAAAACTTAGAGCTAATAGGAAAAAAAGCACCAATTCACAATTCCCAATTCCCAATTCCCTGGAATTTCAGTTATTTACTTCACACTTCCCGATGGATTTGGCTGACAAATCATTTCTCTCGCCGAATTCACGGCTTGGTTAGCCGTATTTTGCAAAGCCGGGGAATTCTGATACAAAGCTTGCAAATCTTGCACATCTTTAATCACTCGCTCGTAGATAACCATCGCTTGATTGCCGTTAACTTCTAAGGCAGCAGGGCTGTAATTTTGCATCACTTCAATCAGCGATATTTTGCCATCTTTGGAAGCTGCGACTAAAGCATCGCGCAGTGCGGGCACGCTTTGAAGCCGAGCAGTCGGCGCATAAGCAACCTCGCCCAATTCTTTGAAAACAATTTCCCCAAAATAAGTGCTTGCTAGCCGCGCTACCAATTGGGAATCTAAAGGCACTTCTCGCGTTAATATTTCGCGCATCGACTCGGGAGTTTGTTTCGCAAGACTCAGAACGCTTTGCAGTTGAGATGATGCTTGGCCAGTTTGTGCAAAGCTTTGCAAGTCGCTCATCGGTAATGTTACGTCAACAGCACCGTATTTTACGGTAAGATTATCTAATGCAAAGGCTTTGCCGCTGCTTAGGAATACTGCACTTGTTCCCACCAAAAGCGCCAAACCTAATGATAAAGACTTTGACATTCTTTTGGTTAAATGGGCTGACAGCGATTGCATTCCGTTGAGATAACCTTGTTGAAACTGAAAGTTCATGAGTTTGTGCCTCTTTACGTCAAAATACTTTTTCGATCGGTCGTCTGTGCAGGTATCTGTGCAGGTATCTGTGCGGGTATCTGTGCGGGTATCAGTCGGGAAAGTGGACTCGGAAGTTCGGTAAATGACCTATGATTTTACAGTCACGTCAAGCAAATTTAACCTATCAAAAGATAGGTATTAATTGACCATTAATATGTTATAATTAGCGGTTTGACAATTTTAGATACCTTTGCAAAAATTATAAAAGCGAAATTGAGTCGTGGGGCAGCAGTTTATTGAATGTCGCTTTCACGGCTTATAGTGTGCGATCGATACCAAATTTAAGTTCACATATCCCGATCGAGCTGATCGACCAGTTGGCGAATTCTAGCAGCATCAGGAGCATTAGGAGCATTTCTCAGATATAGTTCCAAATCGTGGCGCGCCTCGGCCAAGCGCCCCAGTTGATAGTAGAGAATTCCGCGATCGCGCCGTTCCCCCAGCGCATCGGGAAACAGCAGCAAAATCCGTTCGATCGCCAAAAGCACCCTCAAAGCATCTCGCTGTTGCAAATAAATCGCCTTCAGATTTCCCAGCATTCTCCCCAACAAATGCCGGCGACTTATCGGGGCGAGAAAAGTCGGCTGCAACTCCATAGGTTGCCCATAAATTTGAGAAAGTCTGGCTTGACAATCTTCAGGAAATAATATCTCCCCGCCGTTAAACGCATCAACAAAAATACCAGCATCTTCAAAATCCGGTCTAATTAAAAAATGTCCCGGCATCCCAATACCCACCATCGGAAAATCAATCCGCTTAGCAACCTCCAAATAAACCAAAGATAAAGAGATCGGAATACCAGTACGCCGATCGATCACTTCATTCAAAAAGCTATTGCGGGGATCGTAATAATCAGCATCATTGCCCGAAAACTGCAACTCCCCATATAAATAGGCGTTAATAGTTTGAATAATCCGCAGCGGATAATTCTGTGCCGGCAGGCGATCGCGCACTTCATCTGCGATCGTGTCGAGAGCGTTTAGATACTCCTCTGGCTCCAAATTGGGGTATTCTTCCAAAGCCATATAAAGAGCAGCTTTCGCCAGGTCGATCGAGCCATCAGGCTGATTTATTTCTCGATAAAATAGTTGTCGGGCGATCGGAAAATCCATATTTATGATTGATTTGATTTTAATTGACATTTTATACGAATATCCAGTTGCCCAAAAAAATATTAAAAACATCTCTCTTCTCTTCCTCTCTGCGTTCTCTGCGCCCTCTGCGGTTCAAAAAAAACAGTCCTGTATGTAACGCACACCTTACAGCTTAACTTTTAACCTTCAAATCCCGTGACTTTTGCCAATCACCCAACTGCGGCGAAAAATCCGAGCCAGCGTCGATTCTTCCAAAGCAAAATAGATAGGGCGGCCGTGAGGACAAGTGCGCGGATTGCGAGTTTGCTGCCATTCATCCAACAAATTTTGCATTTGGGAAAGACTCAAAGGAGTACCGTTTCGCATAGCGCTGCGGCAAGCAGTAGCGACTTGAGCCGCTTGCAAATCTGCGACTTTACTGAGTTCAAAAAGCGCATCCGCACAATCATCTCGAAGAGCTAACAATTCAGGAACTTCCCGCGCCGCCCATAGCTGTTCTCCAAAAGTTTCTACTTCCAAACCCAAGCGGGATAAATTTTCAATTTGCAGCGCCGATAATTGACTGAGAATCACTGGTTTTTCGAGATATTTTAGCTGCCAATCCGCGCACAATTGCTCGTACAAAACGCGCTCGTGAGCGATGTGTTGTTCCACCAACCACATTCCGCTGGGATGTTCCGCAACAATGTAAGTATTGTGAACTTGAGCGATCGCCCTCAGTTCCATCAATCCTATTTTATTACGTTTTGCCTCTTCGCTGCCGTCATCATTCTGTCGAGCAGAAATCCCGACACTGTAAGCACTTTTTTGTTCCGACGCCTTCAGCAATTGTCCCACTCGATCGGGAATTGGCGCAGCCGGCAAAACCTCATCATTCAGGTGCAAAGCCCGATCGATTGCTGCGCTAACTTGTTCTTGCCAAAAACTCGGATCATGCAGATAAATTTCCACCTTAGCGGGGTGGCGGTTCCAGTCGATTTCCGAAGGGGAGATTTGCAGGTGGACAAAACACACGGGATAGCGATCGCGCGGACAAGTGCGGGCAAAGGCGCTGAGAATCGTTTGCTCTAATTCGGGCGATCGCACAACTCGCCGATTTACCCCAACTTTCACCCAATCCGGCCGCCTGCGGTGACAGCGATCGGGCAAACCAATTACTAATTCTAAAAACTGGGAATTGGGCATTTGGAATTGGGAAGTAGCAACTGGGAATTGGTAATTAGGCTTAACTGTAGCGCCCACAAGTTGAGTTTCTACCAAGAAATTTGCTGCTTTCTGATTTTGAGGACTCGCAGGCAAATCTAACTTTAAATACTGCAAATCGCTCGATCGCACACCGCGCACGAATTGAGGTAAAAGTTGTTCCGCTGTGCTCCCAGGAGTTACGTGCAAACAAGGCGTATTTCCTTGACGCAACTGCCAATTAACGTGCGGGTGACAAATAGCAATTTGCTGAAGAGTTAATTGGATCGATCGCATTTGCTGTGCCGGCGACAAAAAACTGCGGCGCACAGGCCAATTGCCAAACAAATTATCAACAGTCACCACCGTACCCGGAGCGATCGCCGCTGTTTCCACCTCCACAGCAACGCCTGCGTTGTTGTAAACCACCCGCCATCCCGATCGAGCATTTTCAACTCCCCCCTTGTTAAAGGATGATTTGGCGGGGGTTTGCGCCGATTCTCGATTTTCCGAAAAATCCCCCAATCCCAAATCATTCGATCGGCTCAAAACCTCCAAACAGCCCAACTGAGCTAAACTGTGCAAAGCTTCCCCACGAAATCCCAAAGTATCAATTTTGTAAAGGTCAGCTTCAGTGGTAATTTTGCTCGTACTGTGGGGCGAAGCCGCCTGCCGCAAATTTTCCAGATCCATTCCCGTACCATTATCTGCAACTTGCACCCGCCACTGTTCGGGCCAAACAGACACAACGATACGAGTTGCGCCAGCATCCAGAGAATTTTCAACTAATTCTCGTACCGCAGCGGCGATCGAGTCAATCACTTCGCCGGCGGCAATTAAATTGATAACTTCTGTGGGTAAGGTTTGAATAGTAACTGGCATCAGATTTTTAGCGCTGCGTTAATTCAATTCTACTTGATTCTGCAAGTCGCTACACAGTATTAGGACTTACGCTCTTAAACCCGGTTTATTAGAAAAATATTTTTTTATAACAAGATATCTATTCATCAACCAAGTCTCTGAGGCTGAGTGAGAAAGTCCTAAATATATATCTTCCTACCTACTTAATTTTTATTTGCTAAAGCCATGCTTTTCGGCAAGCTGATGTAAAAATTTGTGCCTTTTCCGTCCTCTGACTCATAAGTAATTTTCCCTTTGTGAGCCTCAACGATCGACTTAACAATTGCCGTTCCCAACCCAGTACCAGTCCGCTTGCCATAAGTCACAAACGGTTCAAATAACTTTTCCTTAATTGTCGGTGGAATGCCTGGGCCGTTATCGTAAATGCTAATTTCTGCCCACTCCTCACTTTGTGTCACCGCAATCTCCACCCGACCCCCTCTTCCGCCAAAAGCCTCAACAGCATTCCCAACTAAATTTTGTAAAACGCGCAAAATCTTATTTTCATCCGCTTCCACTATTACTTCTGTCACCCGTACTGTTAAATCTACTTTTGCTGCTTCACAATAAACTCTGTTCAACTTTTCAAACTGCTGCAACGTCTGAATTAGATTAACTGGTTTTTTATTTAATACAGAATTACCGCGCGAAAATTCTAATACTTCTTCAGCCATCCCCAACATTCGATGAACCTGCAATTGAATAAGTTCACACCACTCCTGAGTTTCCTCATCTGGGTGCATTTCTTTGAGTATTTCACTGGAGAGTCTAATTCCGGTAAAAGGACTTTTGAAATCGTGAATAATTGTACTCACCATTTCTCCTACCAATACCATTTTTTGTTTGTGTACCAACTGGCTAACATATTGATCCGTCGTATCCCGTAAATTTTTAGTAATGAAACTAAACATTTGCAGTACCGAACTGCCTTTAGCAAACTGGAGAGTTTTTATTAGTTCTTCACGGGCTATTTTAGCCAAAGTCGAGCCTGCAACTGCCACAGCTCTAGCACTGCGTGGCTCTCCGTCTAAAATTCCGAGTTCGCCAAAATAATCCTCTGGCTTAGCCACAGCAACAGTTTGATATTTATTGTTTTCAAGCCGCTTGCTAAACTCGACTTTACCTTCTAAAACTAGATAGAAAAAATCCGCTGTTTCTCCTTCTTCAAAAACCAGCGTTTCCTCAGCAAAACTCTCCAAAACAGCTATTTGGCACAGGTGAGCAGCTTGCTCTGGTTCAAAATAAGACATAAATCGATGAGATGCCAGATCCATGTTAAAATACCTGAGACTTAATTTAAACAGTTTCTTTCTTCTATTTTCGCCGATCGGCATCGATGCGTTAATAAAATACAATACTGCTTTAATCTGCCTCTATTTTCTGACATCCCAGGCTTGGACGCAAGGATCTGGGTCGGCATGGAGAGCCAGACTAGCATAGCAGCAGCAGTAATCTCACCAAAACTCTCAGTTGATTGACTCAAATACATAAGTATTGTACTATTTTTTAGATTTAAATTGGATTCGCAGGGGGTTCTCCGGCTACCTCAGAAGATTTTAACTGTAGAGAGATTGTGTAATTTAAATGCCGATCGACCGAGTTTACAAAAATTAACGCTCTCCCGATAAAACGATCGCAGCATTCTGCCCGCCAAAGCCAAAACTTAAACAAACCGCATTTCTGACAATAGCCGATCGCGAACAGCGAACAAAATCTAATTCAAACCCCGGTTTTTTCATTCCAACGCAAGGCGGCAACATCTGATATTTAATACTCATCAAACAAAAAGCCGCGCCCAAAGCTCCCGAAGCTCCCAAAGTATGACCCGTAGCCCCCTTAGTCGAACTAACAGCAACTCCTCGGTGAAATAACTTCTCAATTAACAGTGCTTCGTGTCGGTCATTTAACTCAGTTGCAGTACCGTGAGCATGAATAAAATCTATATCAACCGCCGCTAAATTGCTGCGTTTCAAACATTGATTTACCGCCCTGATCGCACTTTCCCCCCCCAGCTCCGGCGCATGAGCATGGCAAGCATCATTTGTCAAGCCAAAACCGGAAACTCGACCGTAGATTTTAGCACCACGACGCCTTGCCAATTGGGCGGATTCTAATACAAATAAAGCCCCGCCTTCACCGAGTACAAAGCCTTCACGATTTTCATCAAACGGATAGCACCCATTGTTTGCCAAAGCACCCATCCGGCTAAATCCAGCCAGAGTCAGCGGTGTTATAGGCGCTTCCACAGCACCTGCGATCGCCCGCTGACACTCACCAGTGCGGATTAAATCAACAGCACGGGCGATCGACTGTAGGCCCGTCGCACAAGCAGCCATCGGCGCCAATACCGGCCCCGTCGAACCAATTGCCCTCGCCGCTGCGATCGCCCCCATGTGAGGCAAAAAATTCACTAATCGATAATCGGTAATCGGTAATTCCCTTCCCTCTTTCTTCTTCCCTTTTTCTTCTTCCTTCTTGCTTCTTCCTTCGCTTGCTAACTGTTCTAAATTTGCCTGGAAGCCTCGGCTAGAACCGATCACAACCCCGCAATCAGGCAAAGGCAAAGTCAAATTAGCATCTTGCAAAGCATCTGCTAAAACCTGCCTAATTAAAGTTATTAAATCGACAGGTTTTTTGCCAATTAAAGCCAAAGGTCGCCGTTCAAGTTCTAAAAAAGGTTGATGCCGATCGATTCCACATTCTCCAGACAGCAGTCTTTTCCAGCCCGTTTCCAGAGTCCCTAAACCCGAAACAAGACCAATTCCAGTAACAACAACATCCATTCACTAATGACTGCTGACTAATGACTAATGACTACCTTCAGCTAGCAGCCTTAAAATTTTCCAAACCCTGAGTAACGGTAGCCTTCTCAATGCGATCGCCCGCTTCAATCTTATCAATCACATCCATGCCTTGTTTCACGTACCCAAAAACTGCATAGCTACCGTCCAAAAACGGTACATCGGTCAAAGTAAAGTAAAACTGAGAAGAAGCCGAATCAGGACTCTGCGATCGAGCCATAGCCACAGCCCCGCGAGTGTGCATTAACACGGGTTTCTCCTTAACCCCAGCTTCTTCTAGCGTTTGGCTATAAGTCGGATTGGCAGCACCTTTAGCTTTAATTTCCAGAGGAATCCTGCGTTCTGCCGAAGTTTTCGGGTCAATAAAACCGCCAGTTCCCAGTCGCGCTGTAGGGAATTTAGGGTCTTTGCCCTGGGGGTCGCCGCCCTGAACTACAAAAGGCTGAGGTTCCCGCACGACTCGGTGAAATACCAGCCCGTCGTAGACTCCTTTCTGAACCAAATCGACAAAATTGCCCGCAGTAATTGGCGCATTTGTGCCGTCGAGTTCGATCGTAATTGGAGCACCTTTAACCGTCATCATCACCGTTGCTTTTCCTTCCAATCGTGGCAAATTGCTAAATTGCGAACTCGCCGCTACAGCAGCAGGAGAAGGAGAGGGAGACAAAGAAATATTTTCACCCGACGCCGGATTCGATGTCGGAGTCGAGTTTGCCACAGGAGAACTACCGCATCCTCCGACAAACAACGCGCCAATTATTAAAAGTGAGAACAACCACCGCTGAATTTTGATTTGCATTTGCATTTGTATTTTCACTTTGAGTCAATTACGGACTTTGCAACTAAAGATTTTAATTCAATAGTCCGAACTGTTTTTAGTTCGTAGTCTGAAACAATCGATTTTCCTTGGATAGCGAACTTGCCTAATCGCCTTGAAACCCTTATTCTACGGTTGGAAATCAAAAACTATCCGAAGTATTGTTAATTGATAGATTCAAAAATTGGTAACGGGCTTACTCGCAGAGCGATATTTTTCACTTACCAGGTAGGTAAGGTGCGCGGCCCGGCGCACCCTACGAGACATTACCAATCTAAAATCTAAAATCGCACATCGAAAATCCCTATAGTCCTTCTAGGGGAACTTGCAAAAATCGAGCCAATTCGGCCGCTTGATTTTCCACTTCAGACAAAGCAATCGGCTGTCCGACTCTAGTCAGGGGAAACTGACGGCGGTCTTTGAGCTTAAGATAAATACTGCGACGGGGACTGAGACCTTCTTTAATGTCCACCCGCACAGATTGCACGTCCGATGTCTTGCAATTAAAATCAACTTTGCGGTTTTTGCCGGGAAAACCCCAGCGAAAGATCCGAATGTTACCAGTTTGTCGATCAAATTCGTTGTAACCGCCGCCGACATCCCACAGAACAGTCAGCCACAGGTAAAGCGCCAACAGCACACCGCAGACACCGTAGAAACTCATCGCAATGCCTTGGGGGATGAAAATGAGCTGAGTCGGGTCAGCAAAAGGCAGCAGGTTAACGTGCAAGTAGCTGGAAAGGCCCGACAGCAGGAAACCAGTCCCTCCCATGCTGACCACCGTCGCCCACCAGTAATTGCTGAAGCGGCGGGAGCCCAAAACCGGGTAGCGCAGGACAGAATCGATCGAGGTCATTGTTTTTGCAGTCATAAAATTAAACAGCCTTAAAGCCAAATCTTAATTCAATTAGCCCACCGAGCGTCACGCTTGGCTAGCGCGATCACTATCGACCGATCGCGATTCTGTATCAACTCCTGCCGTTCTAGTTGAAAATTAATGAACTTATAATATATAGTTATGTTAACTTTAATTAGAAACCTTGGTCTTTTAACAAGCAAGAGGATTTTACCGCAATGACAATCGCAGTCGGACGCGCCCAGACCGAAAGAGGCATCTTTGATGTACTCGACGACTGGCTCAAACGCGATCGCTTCGTCTTCGTAGGCTGGTCTGGCATCCTGCTATTCCCCTGCGCCTACCTATCCATCGGTGGCTGGTTAACAGGCACCACCTTCGTCACATCCTGGTACACCCACGGTTTGGCAAGCTCCTACCTCGAAGGAGCCAACTTCCTCACCGTAGCAGTATCCACCCCAGCCAACAGCCTCGGACACTCCCTGCTGTTCCTGTGGGGCCCCGAAGCACAGTGGGACTTCACCCGCTGGTTCCAACTCGGTGGTTTGTGGACATTTGTCGCCCTCCACGGCGCCTTCGCACTGATCGGCTTTTGCCTGCGTCAGATCGAAATCGCCCGTTTGGTAGGCATCCGTCCCTACAACGCCCTAGCATTCACCGGCCCCATCGCCGTGTTTGTTTCGGT